>DATEYW010000058.1:0-9552 GCA_035256045.1 Bathyarchaeia archaeon
TGATGGCACCTGAAAGAGTTCTTTTAAGCAACATAGATCGGATGAAGAGGGCAATAGAAGCACGGACGGTGAAACTTTTCTGCATGTCCTGCGGCGATTGGTCTCTTGAAGAGAAAGTTAAAAATCTGCCTCAACAGCCCAGGTGTGGAAAGTGTGGAGCAGGGCTTCTTGCTGTTCTCTATCCAAGCCAAGATTCGAATCGTCTGCGCGAAATATGGATGAAAAGACTGGAGACGAAAGAAGTCACGGAAGACGAATTGAAGGAGCTTACTCACGCGAGACGCGAAGCAGACTTGACGCTTAGCTACGGGAAAAAGGCTGTCATAGCCATGGAAGTGAAAGGTGTAGGGCCGGAAACAGCTTCAAGAGTCCTTGGAAAAATGCATGTGAAAGAAGACGAGTTCTACATGGACCTCTTGAAAGCGAAAATACAGTACTTGCGTACAAGAGGTTACTGGGAAGATAAAGACAATCGAACAAGGACCTATTGACCACTTCGGAAAAGACAAAAAATCAGCGCATCAAAAAGGCGTGCTAGATTGGCTGCAACAACTTTTCAGCAATTCTCTTTCCAAGCTCTTGGCACTTCTGCAATGTGCCAGCATCCGGCGAATATTTCGCGAGAAGAGGGGGCTCGGTCACGTTCATTTCGAACCTGTTTTTCATGATCTCGATAATAATCTTCGGAGCTTCTCCACTCCATCCGTATGAGCCGAAGGCAACGCCAATTTTCCCTTTCAAGTTTACACCTTTGACAGCGGCTTCTTCAAACAATCTCTTGAAATCGGTGACCGTATCGTGATGATACGTCGGGGTTCCAACCAAAACAGCATCAAAGGAAGACAACTCTTCGGCAGAGACCTAATAGCGAGTTTCGACCTCCAATCCTGAGACACTTTTGATACCTTCTGAGACGGCGTTCGACATTTTCTCAGTGTTTCCAGATCGACTATAATATAGAACCAATATCCTTGGCACAGAAACACCTCACACTCTTGCTCAGTTTCTCGACTTATTTCTCAGTGTTCCGGTGCTCCGACGCGCGGTTAAGACGAACGCAACCGAAAGGCATGCAGTTTCACCTAGCGAGCGGATTCATCGCTCTCCATCAGACCCCAAACGTTTCCTTCAGGGTCTTCGAAGTAAACCATCCAACCAACTCCTGGAACGGCCATTTTGGGTCTGACAATCTTGCCGCCGTTTTCCAGTATTTTTTTGGCGAATTTGTCGACTGAAGGCACATCGATCGTGTTAACGGTTGAAGGCTTATCTTCAGTTCTCTTAGACAATCCCCCGTCTATGCCAGGTTCCTTTGGATTTCCAGTTGTTATCAACCAGTAATCGATTGGTCCTTTCCATTTTTCAATTTTCCAATCAAACACTTTTTCATAGAAACTTGCAGCCCTATCGGGCTTCTTTGTGTCTATCTCAAAATGGACAACTCTGGGCATTTCTATTACCTTCGACTTATGCAGTCAACTGTAGCAAGGAATCGGTCCTTAATAAGACGATTGTGATTGGCAAAGAACGTGGAATATTCTGCTTCCCGAAATATGCCACTTATACTGAGATGTGCTGTTGATTGTCTTGAAGAAAACTCCAAGCATATTAAGACTCTATGAGTGTGGGAGAAGTAATGGCTAAGTCGCTTGAATTCGTTTTCCAGTTTCCGCCAATTCAAGGCATGTTCGACATGGGTTGCGGAATAATCTATATTTTTGGTGGAATGCACGATTGTGAAATAGAGAACATCATAGTACACGAGACTGTGCACTACGTTTTGCTCAGAATAGCTGGCAAAAGGGCAAGCTTGAAGTTGGACAATATTTACCAGCAGTTGGACAGTTAACTAGAACAAAAATACGCTCATGCATGTGCTCGCATGCTACTGTTTTCCCAGTTCCTGTGCAAACGGAGCCAGCTGAGAACACGGCAAAGTTACTATTCTTGACTTGAAGTTTACTTCTGTTCTTTTCGCTTAAGCATGTTTTCGAGAATAGTGTGCATTTTGGTGTTTTCCGCCTTCACCTTGTCCTTGCCTAACGTGTTGAGATCAGAAGTCATCTCTCTTATTATCTCGGCGAATTTTATCCCTTCAGCCGCGGAAACATATTCCACACGCAGTCTCTCTGGACTCATTCCGAGTTTTTGAAGCATCGGCGTCAATGCGTCCATTCTGGCTTTCATCTTGTAGTTTCCGCTTATGTAGTGGCAGTCGTAAGGTAGGTGGCATGCTCCTATTAGTACCATGCCGGCTCCCAGTCGGAAGGCTTCCAGGATGAAGTCACGGTCAACTCTTCCTGAACACATGACTCGTATGGCTCTGGTTGTTGGTGGATATTCGAATCTGCTTGTGCCTGCGAGGTCGGCTCCTGCGTAGCTGCACCAGTTGCAGAGGATGGCCAAGATTTTTTCTTCAGGTTTCTCTTCTAATGCAGCTCTTATTTGGGCTAGGATCTGTGCATCGGTGAAGTGCATTTGGGTTATTGCGTCGGCTGGGCATTCTGCGACGCATGTTCCGCAGCCGTGGCAGCTTGCGGTTATGACTTCGGCAGGCTTTTTCTCTTCTATTTTTATGGCGGAATAGGGGCAGCGTTCTGCGCATATGCCGCATTTTGCTGTGACGTTTCTGCATTTTTTGGGGTCGATGACTGAGACTATGGGTTCAATCTTCCATTTTGGTTTTGAAAGCACGGTTGCGGCTCTTGAAGCGGCGCCGCTGCCTTGTGAAACGCTGTAGGGTATGTCTTTGAGTCCTTGGCAGGCTCCGGCGAAGAATATGCCGTCTGTAGGCGCGTCTAACGGTTTGAGTTTGGGGTGGCTTTCCATGAAGAAGCCGTCGGCGCCTCTTGTCAAGTTGAGTATTCGTGCCAGATCTTCAGTGCCTTTTCTAGGTATTGACGCCGTTGCAAGGACGACCATGTCAGCTTCAAGTTCTATTGGTTGTCCGAGTGTCTGGTCTTCGGCGTGTACGATGAGATTCTTGGTTTCAGGGTTTTCTAGGATGCGGCTTACTCTTCCGCGGATGAAGTTGACGCCCAGTTCTCTTGCGCGTTCGTAGAATTCTTCGTAGGCTTTGAATGGACTGCGTATGTCGATGTAGAACACGTAGATTTCGATGTCTTGTTTGTATTTTTCTTTGAGTTGAACCACGTGTTTCAACGTGTACATGCAGCAGAAGTTTGAGCAGTATGGATACTTGTTTTTATCTCGTGAACCAACACATTGGACGAAGGCTATTGTGTGAGGTTTCTGTCCGTCAGAGACTCTGATAACTTTTCCGCCTGTTGGACCTGCTGCGAGGATTAGTCTTTCAAATTCGAGAGAGGTTATGACGTTGGCATATTTGCCATAACCCAAAAGTGCGTTCTCATAGGGGAAGTAGATGTCATAGCCCGTGGCAACAATTATCGTGCCTACTTCCAATTCGATGTCTTCGGGTTTCTGATCGAAGTCTATGGCTTCACGAGCGCCACAGGCGTCGATGCATTTGTAACATTCAATGCAGTAATCTTTGTTGATTGTGTAGACCAGTGGAACTGCCTGGTCGAAGGGAACAGAAATGGCTTTTCTAGTGCCCAGGTTCATGTCCCATTCGTTGGGGAACTCGATTGGGCAAGCGTCTTTGCATTCGCCGCAACCTGTGCAGTTAGCAGCTATGATATATCGTGGGTTCTTGCGAATCTTGACTTTGAAGTTGCCTATGAAGCCGTTAACACTCTGCAAGTCGGCGTTAGAGATTATTTGTATGTTGGGGTGTCTACCCACGTCAACCATTTTTGGTCCTTCAATGCATATTGAGCAGTCGAGTGTTGGGAAGGTTTTGTCCAGTTGGGCCATGTGACCGCCAATGCTTTCGGCTTTTTCTAATAGGTAGACTTTGATGCCCATTTCAGCCAAGTCTAACGCCGCGTTCATTCCTGCTATGCCTCCGCCGACCACAAGGGCTTTGTTTGTGACTGGGACTTCGATGGTTTGGAGAGGCAGCAGCAGCCTTGCTTTAGCTACGGCCATTTTGATTATGTCTTTGGCTTTCTCGGTTGCTTCTTTAGGCATGCTTCCGTGGCACCAAGATGAGAATTCGCGGATATTGGCCATTTCGAAAAGAAAAGGGTTTAAGCCCGCTTCGGACACGGTTCTGCGGAAAGTTGGTTCATGCATTCTGGGTGAGCAGGCGGCCACGATGACGCGGTTCAGTTTTTTTTCTTGTATTGCTTTTCTGATTTCCTCTTGCCCCGGATCAGCGCATGTGTACCGGTTTTCTTTGACGAAGACGACGTCCGGCAGCGTTTTCGAGTATTCGACTAGTTCTTTTATGTCCAGTGTGCCCGCGATATTGAGGCCGCAGTGGCAGATGAAAACGCCGATTCTCAGCTCTTCAGGCTTAGTTTGCTTCGGCGCCTCGGTCGTGGTCATTTCGCTTCCCTCTTGGGTAGAAGCAGTTTTTCAACAGCTTCAACAGCTTTCTGTGAGCCCTTTGCTTTCAGCTCTTTTGATATTTCGGTTGGTGAGGCTAATCTTTCGAGGGCTTTGTTCCATGCTCCCGAACTTACGGGCGTGTGGATTATTTTTGTTCGTTTCAGTTCTAAGGCTTCTTCAGCTGGGCAGACGACTTTGCAGGCGCCGCAGTAGACGCAGAACATTTCGTTCACGTGTACTTTTTTATCTTCGTCTGAGAAGTAAAGTGCTCCAGTTATTGGGCAGACGTCTAGGCAGTCGGTGCAGCCTTCGGGGCATTTTTCTAGTTTGATCGCTATTTTCCCTTGGAGGAACTTGCGTACTTGTATTGTGCCTTGGGGAAGTTTGAAATCGCAGATTCGGCAGCAGGGACAACGTTCTTTTTTGACGTCGATTCTAACTTGCAACCCTGCTTTTTCATTCTTCTTAAGTTTTCGGAGGTCTTCGACTATTTTTCCGTCAGAAGTCTGTCGAACCACTGTGATCAAGCCTAGTGGGCAGACTTGTTCGGCTTCTTTGGATTTCACTGGGTATCTTGTGGGGTCCACCTTGATGTCTCGGACTAGTTGTGGGAAGCTTTCCTTTTCGAGGATTTGGAGGATGTGTTGATCGTTTGTAGTTACGGATAGGGCTCCATACGGACAGAGTACGTCGCATATTCCACAGAAGTTGCATTTTGCCAAATCTATGTCGACTTTGGCTTTGTGCGCTTTTTCCCCTTGTTGTTTCGGCAGTTTTTCGGTTTTAATTGCTTCTTTTGGGCAGGCTAGGGTGCAAATCTGGCAGCCTGCACATCTGTTTTTGTCAAGGTCAAGCTTGTAGCTCTTGACTTGAAGCACCCACTCCAATGAGAGTGAGTTGACATTATCTTTCTTAATGGTCCTCAATGGCAAATGCTAATACATCCTGCGTTTTTCTCGGCCTTCCAAGCACGATAGGCAGTGCCATTCGCTTGGTTAGTGGATACTAACGGCGTTCCAGCTTCCACCTGGTTTGCTTTCAGAGGCTGTTTTTCGGATATAAAGATTACCCAGCAACATTGGGAATACGGATGTACATCTAGTTGCTCACAATTCATATTGATGATAAACTAGTCTTATATGAACGGCAAAGTTCTTTCAATGCTAGTGGTAGACGTTGAGAAGCTATTTGCTGACCCGCAGTGTTACGGCTGTTCTGCTTGGACTCGGTGTGATAGGAAGCGTCCTTGGGTCCCCTTTGGCCCTGGCCTTTCTTGTGATCAGTGTTTGTTGTGCATTCTATCTCTTCTTGGTTCCCAGACAGCTTCTGAGGGAAAATGGGATGCTAGAACCAGCAGATCTAGAGGTAAATAGACCTTCCCGCAAGACAGTCAAGAAAGAAGAAGCATAAAGTCAGAAACGATCTGAGTGAAAACGTGCGATCATAGAGAGAAAAAGGGGCAATGCGCCTATGCGCGTGCTTAGCCCAATCGGGTTGGCTTACCTCAGGCTTCGCCTTGGCTTGCTGACATGTGAAACACTCTTTTTCAAAACCTGCAGTTTCTCTGATTCAATGTCAAGAACTGCCGCTGTGGGCCAACCATGCCAAACTGAGAGAACAGTTTCAAGACTCTCAAGAAAGTCTGTCCCGTATGGAGTCATTAAGTATTTTCCGTCTGTGGAAGCTAACATCCTCTTTTCGATAAGCTCTTTGAGAACTTCCGTGACGTAGGGATGGTTGAGGTTTGTCAAACCCATTATTCGTGTTTTGCACATAGGTTCTCTGCAAGCTTTCAGAACATCGTAGACAATTTCGAACTTGTTTCGCATCGTAAGTAACAACGCTCATTTTTGGACTAGTAAATTCTTTTAACACGAAAGGTCATTTCGCGCTCTCGGTTTCCATGGCCAATCAACATGAAAGTAGCGAAAAAGAAGGTCGTGTGACAGTGCGACCTATGATCATAGGATCACATGTTTGAAGCAAAACAAGACAATCCAGCCAGATGTCTAAAGACAGTTTAGTTGACAATGTTTTTAGCATGTTTAAAACCTTATTACCCGACGTAGCTGAGAACAGATTATCATGTCCTCTCTGAGCGGAACCATACGAAGAACAAGCGATGCTTTGAGACTCGGAGCCGCCGTCCAGGTTTCAGATTACGAACAAAGACTATCATCGCTCAAGAATCTCAACGCCGATTTGCTTTCCAGCTTCATCAGAATGGGATTTGACCGTCAGGACGTCTATCAGACCGTGAAAGAGTTTTTTGGAACTTCCACCGTGCGATTTGCAGGAATAGACGGCACAATGTATTCTCGCCCGCTGTTCGACCTTGTCATATTCTTCGGCGGCGCATACGCATCAACAGGAACCATAACCTTTGAACAACAAGATCCTCCAACAGTCACCTACGACATGAAGACGATCCAACAGTCTGCGGGCATATCGACCGTCGTGCCCATCTACGTGAACGAAATTCCCGAGATGGACCAAGCATTCTATGAAGGTGAAAAACCTGGAGACATGAATCCGAACAGGCCTCTTACCGATCAATCGATAATAGACAACGCGACAGTCGCGAACTGGATAATGACATTTTCCGAATACTACCTCGCCTACAAACTTGCCTGTGATGAAAAACAGCAAATACGGGTGCTCCTGTTGGACAGAAGTCTCTCCATCGAACGCGCGAGCCTGATCTATGATACGGCAAAACGAGACTTATGGAAAGCAAGGTGCAGTCTCATCGGATACAGATTCGGCAAAGAAGAACCGCTTGACATGAACGACCTGACAATCGCAAGACAATCCGTCTGCAACGAAGCTTTGGGCTTGCCTCCTCCAAGGGGAGACTATTTGGGGCACGCGGTCATACAATTGGTGAAAGCAAAAGGTTCACTCGATCAGAAAGAGATCTGTGACAAGTTAAGAGTCAATGATGAAAAAAGAATGCGACGCGTGACGCGCAGCCTAAAACGCGCCGTGGAATCACAAATTCTGACAATACACGATGGGGTCTACGAACTTGACGCGAGGTACACTAATGTTCTTGAACGGGTCAAGAAACTGGTCGTCACACTCGGTGAGAGATTTTTCTGTTCTGACGAATCGAAGATTTCAAACGTTATGAAAATAGTGAAAGATGGAAAAGAGGATTGGCTCACGACCACTGATATTGCATTTCTTACGCTTTTCACACTGCATATGCTGATGGAGGAATGTTGGAGAAAACACATTTTGCTAATCGGCATGACTAAAGACACGGCTGCTCGAGACTTCAAACGTCAACTTGTCCCAATAATGCACAACGAAGGTTTCCTCGCGACATCTGTATCAAAAGTGGATTTCGAGAAGCTGCCGAACACGGATCGAATGGTGCTACAATCAACTAGCATACTGAATCCTGAAGAAATCGTCCCGCCCTGGAGTCTGATGGAATACGACTCAGCTTTTCGAACGATGATAGTCGACCCGCAAAACCGTAAAGGATTCGTGTCAGGTGCTATAAAGAACAGAATAGGGCTTGAGAAGACCTTCATCAAAACTTATGTTCAACTCAGCCAGGCAAAATCAGACCCTGTCCTCCGCAGCAATGTTCTCCTCATAGACCGACTTGTCTATCCTGAATTCGACTGCAAACCGGAGAATCTGACTACGTTTCAAACCGAATTCGGCGGCGCAAAGGAGCCGGTTGAAGTTATCTTGTTCAAAGACAAAGATGTTCCGAACAAACTTCAAAATCTGATCATGACGATGCTTGTCGCCATGGCGCCAACAAGTATCCCAGAGGCTTTTGGACACAACAAGCCGCTTTTCATAGCCGACAAAATCGCTAAATGGAATTACGGTCAGTTCAAACTCGTCGTTGATTCAACCGCCGATTGGATTCTCAACAATCATAAATTGAGAAAGTTCATATTCTATATGAGTACTTTCAGAGAAAGGAGAGCTTCCATTGAAGCCGCAAGAAGAGACCAGATTTAACTACACATGTTTCACAAACTTCGATAACCGTTTTGACGCACGTCTCGCCGCCGTCATCCCAAGATTCTTCGCCGTTGCAGAAGAAACCAAACTTGCCGGAACAGGCGCGAGATACCAGTGCAGAGTCAAGGTCGAATATCAGAAGAACCTGATGGCCCTGCTGGAAGAAGGCATGCTTCTGGCCGTCAAGAATTTCAAGCAGCCTGAAGACGGTTCAGAGAGATACACGCTTATGGAGATAAGCCGAATCTGGCCCGAACATTTCGGTTTGCGCGGTCTGTCCGATCATGGTTACTACCCGATGCAGTTTGAGATAATTGAACAGTCCGAAGAAGACTGGAGCACGAATGACAAGACCACGATGATGATTCAGATAGACGCCATACCGATAAACTACGATTTAGTCTTGGACAGGCATTCTGATTTTTCATTTGTCAAGGGTTTCTCATACCCGATTGTTGGCAGTTCATGCTATGTTCTGAACAGCGACATGATCAACCGTATCTACAATCAGAAAATCGCTGAAAAGCTCGCAGCAGACACATCTAAGACGGTGGAAGACGCCAAGGCAGACCCGAGACTGGGTTTGATCAAGATGTTCGAGGCAAGCAAATGCGCAATTCCCATTTACGTGGATTTTGAGAAGCTCGTGCGCTACCATTTCGGAGTTTTTGCGTTCACAGGCGGGGGCAAGAGCAACCTGATGTCAAACATACTGCGCAGGCTCCTGCTGCACGCCGAGAATCCGAAGATAGTCGTTTTCGACATAAGCTGTGAATACACCTTTCTGCTATTGGACATTCTGGCAGACCCGAACATCCAGTCGAAAGTAATTCTTGAAAATCGAATCGATTCCCTCCAACAATTCTTCGACTCCGTCGTCAAGCCGAGAGAATACGAGAACGACGCACGCACTAAGGCAGGTCTAAAAGCGATTATCGACCAGAACAAGCTGTCATACTTCATAAAACCCAGACAGCTCGTTCCAACCTTTGGGCAGTTCATGGATGAACTTGACGAACAAAGAGGTACTTCGACAGACAAGCCTCACTACTTGAACGCCATAGACCGAATTCATGATGCAATACGCGACTACATGGACGAACATGGTTCAGGCGAAAATGAAGAAGTGACTGAAGAATTCGT
>DATEYW010000059.1:0-4952 GCA_035256045.1 Bathyarchaeia archaeon
CTTTACAAGAGTGGAGTTTTCGTGATTCCAGACATATTGGCCAATTCAGGAGGTGTCATTGTCAGCTACTTTGAACAAGTTCAGAATCAAATGAACTTCTACTGGACGGAAGAAGAAGTGCGGTCAAGACTGAAGAGCACTATTGACACGGCCTTCAAGTCTGTTCTCGATGTGTCGTTGACCTACAAGGTGAATATGCGAGTTGCAGCTTACATGAACGCGATAAGACGTGTTGCTGACGCAATGTTCACACGAAAGACGAATGCGGTCTTCTCACTTCCAATTCAGAAAACCTAACACTCTTTCTTTTTTTGGTTTCCATGTACATTAATCATTTTCCGTGAACACACTTAATAGAAACCAGTCTGCACCATAACTTGGTGGAGATTGTGGCGATACACCTTCATACGACGATTACGAAAAAGACACACGAAACTCTTGAAGAGCTGTCTAAGACTTACGGCACCAAGAACCGCGTCATTGAGCAAGCACTTGAGACTATGTTGAGAGTAGAAAAGGTCGGGTCATGTGAGGATTGCGCCATAAAGGCGAAAATGAAGGAACAGATCAACCTCAGAGAAGCTCTGGACCTTATATCCGTTGGAAAAAAAACTGCGGACAGTCTGCTAGAAGTGGCAATCGGAGACAAAACGATGCAAGATTTCCTTCGAGAACAGAAGGAAGAAGCAAAAAACACTATCGAAATATTGAAAGGCTCTGTAACGTGGAAAAAGCCTTCGAATTTTAAGGAATTCATGATGATTCTTGGAGAAATAAAGGACTTAACTCGCATTTTTGAAATTGCCTCCTACAGTGAAATCGACAACACGGTAATCCTCAGACCTAATTCCTTCGCACGTCTACCCGAAATCGTTGCCTTCCAAATAGCCACTATTCTAGAAGGTCTTCAAATCTCGTTTGAAATGAGACTCATGGGCGAGGACATTGCTGCTAAAATGATGAGGCAGGAAATGTATCCTTTAAAGCGAAGAGAGCTTGGGGATCTTTTGAACGAACAAATCGAAAGGCGACTCTCAAGTTCCATCCCAGGTCTGTTCAGAAACACTCTGATGTTGGTCGGACCAGCCTTTATGAGCTGGGCTGAAAAACATCTTGAGGAGCCTATAACTGATTTCGGATCGTTCCTTGAAGACATTAGGGTCGCACTTGGCGGTGGCGAACTTCCGTCCGAACCCAAAGAATTCGTAAAGAGTCTTCTTACTGCTTTTATCAAGATGAACTGGTTCAAACAAGCCAAGATATTGAAAGATGTGGACGACAAGACAATGGAAGTTGCGTTTCAGTCGACCACCCCCTCTGTATCTAGACTTTCCATCGTCATGTTGTCTGTTGTTCTGGCAACAAGGGGTTGGAAACTGCTGAAGTTTTCCGTTGAACAGACGTCAGCGAACGCAACAATTCAATATGTGGGCCCAGAAGATCAAAGTCTACTGGATCAGATCGTGGAAGTCAGTCTTTATCAAACAATAGGCAAGCAGTTCCTAGATGTAATCCCGGTTCCGCGCGAAGTTTTCACGTCATTCGAATCCAGAGTTTACGATTCAAATCGCGAGAAATTCAACGAGACTTATCGTGTTATGGGAGTCCGGGTCTCAAACGCCATCAGAATGTTGGCAAGAAATAATCCTGACAAAACTAGAAAGCTGGCGCAGAATTTCATTCTTAAGAACATAGGGTCTATACAGCCAGATGCCGAAGTGCGACTCGTTGACGATGAGCATTTTACAGTGATCTTCAGAAAAATCGACACTTTGCTTATGAGCAGTCAGCGTTCCCTCATCGAATCAATGTTCAAAGAACTCGGCTACGAGATTCAGGCAACTGCCTTCCAAAATCTTCTTAGTTTCAAACTGAAACAACTTGAAAGACCAGTCTTAGAGCCAATTGCTCGTAAGAAGTTAATGGAAGCTTTGATAAACGAAATGTCCGCCAACACATGTGATGAAGCTTTCGAAAGAATTAAGGAACCGATAGATGAAATGTTCCCAGAAGACTATCCGTGGACCATAAGAGATGTCGGAGAAAGACTTATCGATATGTATCGCGAGCTTGACGTTGAAGTTGAGATCGAATACTTTGAGGGAGGATTCACCCTCAAATACAAGACATGTCCGTATTACACGCTAGTCAAATCGGGACAGAAGACTTGGCTCTGTACGCTCAGGAAAAAAGTGATAGATTATATCCTTTCAAGAGTCTCACACGGCAAAAAGGGAAAAATAAAAATTATCAAATCTCTGCTTAAGAACGAACATCCCTGTGAATACGCCGTTTTCCTGACTGGTTTCTTGGAAGAGGTGTAAGCCTTGCTCGGAGCTTCTCTCCAAATACACTTTTATTAACGCTCGCATAACCTGTGTCCAAGGAGGATCATGTCACATTGAGTTTTGAGATGTGGACTGAAAAATATCGCCCAAAAAAGCTTGACGAAATGGTTGATCAGAAGGAGATAGTCGAGCGTCTCAGAAGCTTTGCCAAGTCAAGAAACGTTCCTCACTGTATTTTTGCCGGTCCCCCAGGCACGGGTAAAACGACAGCTGCATTATGTCTGGCGAGAGATCTGTATGGTGAAACCTACAGAGAGCATTTGATGGAGCTGAACGCAAGTGACGAAAGAGGAATCGATGTTGTGCGCGAGACTGTGAAGACATTTGCACGAGTGAAATCGATTGGTGAAATTCCTTTTAAGATCCTTATTCTTGACGAAGCCGACAATATGACTTCTGACGCTCAGCAGGCTCTGAGACGTACGATGGAACGTTTCACTACCACATGCAGGTTCATACTATGCGCTAACTATAGTGGAAAGATAATTGAACCGATACAGTCAAGATGTGCGCCCTTTCGATTCACGCATCTGCCTCGAGAAGAGCACGATTGTCACATGAAAGAGATCGCGACCGAAGAAAAAGTGAAACTGAGCGCAGAAGGTTTGGACGCCATATTCGAAGTGTGCGGTGGCGATCTGAGAAGAGCGATAAATACCCTTCAGTCAGCTGCTTCAATAGGCAAGCCGATAGACGCAAAAGTTGTGTATTCCGTCACTGGAAAAGCCAGTCCAGCAGACGTGCAGAAAATGTTGAAGGTCGCAATCGACGGCGACTTCGCAGAGGCGAGAAAACAACTTCGTGACATGATCCAGAAATACGGCGTGGCTGGAAGTGACATAATTCGTCAGATACACACGGAAATCTTCAGAGCAGTTGAGATTCCTGAAAAATGGAAAGTCAGATTGGCCGGCGTCGTAGGCGAAGTTGATTTCAGATTGGTCGAGGGAGCTGACGAAGAGGTTCAGTTGAGTGCTTTGCTTGCAAGGCTCGTCGAAACCGGGGATGAAATGGCACATTCGAAATAGGTGCAGAACTTGTACACTGCTTGGACGGTCAAGCACAAACCAAAGTCTCTGAAAGAGATTATCGGGAACACTGAGGCAATCAAACAGTTCGTCGACTGGCTAAAGTCATGGTCAAAAGGCATACCGAAGAAAAGATGCGTCTTCATCTACGGCCCGCCAGGCATCGGTAAGACCGTAACTGTCGAGGCAGTAGCGAAAGACTGCGGCATGGAGTTTGTGGAGAATAATGCAAGTGATTATCGAACCGAGGAGGCCATAAATCGTTTTGCAGGCCTTGCCTCCCAGTACAGTTCTTTGTTTGGCGAAAAAAGAATTATTCTCTTAGACGAGTTAGACGGACTCACGGGCACCTCGGACAGAGGAGGCGTCAAAGCAATAACTGACATAGCAAAATCTGCCAAGTGTCCTCTCGTTCTGATTGCGAACACTGCTTATGACCCCCGATTCACCAATCTGCGGAATTACTGTCTTCTGATAGAATTCAAGAAGCCAGCAACAGGCGAAGTTGCTAGACTTCTCAAGAATATATGCGACTCAGAAGGAATTCTGGCAGACGAAGATGCACTCAAGTTCATAGCTCAACGTTCAGGAGGCGATGTCCGTTCAGGAGTAAACGATCTGCAAGCTTTGGGACAGGGAAAAAAGAAATTGGGTTATGAAGACGTATCTTGGCTTGGATACCGCGATCGCCAAGACACAATTTTCAACGTTCTGCGTATGATTTTCTACGGGAAGACAGCCTCAAGCGCCAAGAAGGCCATGGACATGTCTGATGTCGATGCAGACATGCTTTTCGAATGGATTTACGAGAATGCTCCTTCACATTTCACCGATCCGCGCGACTTAGTGGACGTAATGGACGCGCTGGCTATGGCCGACGTTTATAGAGGCAGAATTCGAGCCACACGGGATTGGAGTCTAATGCGTTACGTCGTGGATTTCATGACGGTCGGGGTGGCGATGGCGAGGCAGAACACCAAAACCTCTGGCTGGATCCCCTTCAAATTTCCCACCCGAATCCAGATGCTATCCAGATCTAGAGCAGAGCGTGCGGTACGGTTGAGTATAGGGGTGAAAATTAAGCGCCGGTGCCACATTTCGGCGATCAGAGCTTCAAAAGAAATTCTTCCCTTCTTGAGGATAATTTTCAAGAACAATGCGGAAATGGCTTCAGGTTTGGCAAAGTGGCTTGACTTGGATCAAGAAATGATTGAGTACATTGCTGGAAGCGAAGAGAAAGCAGAAGAGATTTTCGGATTATTGGGTCATTGAAGACCGCTTTTCAGTGTATCCGACTGCCCTCTGCAATATCCTTTTCTGGTTGTAGAACCACCACATTGCCCTTGTCATCTTCCGCTGCAAAGACCATGCATTGGGATTCTACTCCCATGAGTTTTCTTCTTTGCAGGTTCAATATGAAAGCGCATTTTTTTCCAACCAGGTCTTGAGGCTTGTACCACTGTAGAAGTCCGGCGACAGCTTGCCTCTTTTCGGTTCCAAAGTCAACGAGCATTCTGATCAGATTTCGCGATCCTGAAATCTGGTTTGCCTCCAATATTTTGCCTATTCGGAGATC
>DATEYW010000060.1:0-7431 GCA_035256045.1 Bathyarchaeia archaeon
GGGTGCGTTCCTGGTTTTTTCTGGCACCCTTCGTGGCAAGTTGAGTTTTCGTCCTCACGGCGTCGCCAGCCTTTTCCACATAGTCTCCGTGTCCGCATTTCGACACCGGAGCCTGTGCAAAGGCCAGTTGTCTGCAGAAAAATCATCTTCAGCAATATAAGTTTTGCGAGCAACTCGTATCCCAAAGCTTCAACCGGATCAAGTTTGGAGGCTTTTTCGAGGATCACTGATCATCCGAAGAGGAAGCTTGATGCGAATATCGTTATTACGTATGCGGCAACTGATGCCAGCACGCTCTTAACCCATGCTAGTTCTGCGGTGAAGCGCAAAATCAATGTGCCCAGGGCAATTGTCCAGGCCCAGATTCCGATTTGCACAATGTTCGTAATCAATCTGACTGTTGCAGTTTGTTCCAATATGACATTGTACGCAGCTATCCCTTCGCTGGGGACGCCGCCGAGGATTTCGAAAGTATAGTTCAGCGGGGGAAGAGTCGAATAAGCGGCAGCATTAATCAACGCTTGCACGACCAAGGTGATGAGAATGAATCCTACCGCGATAAGAATCAGTTTCCACACGACTTTTCCACCGAGAGTCCTTCCGACTAGAAAGAGCAGTCCGCTGAAAACCACCCATGTGATAACAAATTGCATGATGGCAGTTGAGGCGTAACTGAACAAGTAGCCGATTCCTGCTTGCTCAAGCCAGGGCTGGTAAATGCCATGGAAAAATAATCCGTCAACAAGCGTTGTCATATTCGAACTGGTGGTCCAGCTAAAATCGAGTTTTACTCCTGTTATGTTGCTCCAAGCTGCGTTTGGGCTGCTCGGCAACCATCCTGTAACCAGCGGCAGGGTGACGTTGTACCAAGTATTGAGAGTGGAGTTTGAGTAGTTCTGGGTGAAGTCATAGTAGAAGTAATCCGCCATGTTTTTTGAGAATAGATAGATCGACGCGTTTTGGGGCTTGTCTTGCGGACTCAGCTGTTTCAGTCTAAAGGAGAGCTCATTGAAGCCACCTTCACTGGAGCAATTTACTGGACCAATGCTGGTTAGTTGCATCCAGACTTGTGTCTCTGTTGTGGTCGAAAATCTGATGCTTGCATTTCCATAATAGACACCGGTGATGCTGTCGTTGCTGTCTGAAATCAGGGCGTTAGACGTCCAGAGTGCACTGTTTTGCGTCCACTCATCCTGAAGCTGTCCGTTGGGCGCTGAGGTTTCAAGTTGTGTTCTTGAAACTGCCACGTACGTAAACCCTAGGTTCGCGATTATCAGGATAACGACTATTATGGCGGGGCCAATGTAGCTTGGTTTTTCGGCGATTTTTCTGATGGCCTTGTGAGGTGCGTAGATTACTTCGAGTATGTTGGGTATCTTCAACAGATAACGCTCCGTTTCCTAGTTGTGCTTGACTTATTAATTGTTTTCTACATGCCTGTCTTCAAACGCCTGTAGGTTGTGTAGTCGACGTACTCCAAAAAGGGATTTTCAGCTTGATACTTGACGGTCAGCTTCTGGTTTTTCCTCTTTTCCTGTATCTGGCTAGTTGTGATGAACGAGTAGGCGTCACTTCCTGCTCCTGAACCGTAGCTGGCAACGATTATTCGGTCGTTGGGTTTAGCTATGTCCAAAACAGATGCCAACCCTACTGGAGAAGCGCCTGAATAGGTGTTTCCAAACTTGGCGACTTGAAGCATCGGCAAATATTGTTCTTCTTTGAAACCTAACTCCTTTGCTATTCGGACAGGAAACTGGACGTTTGGCTGGTGAGCTACAAAATAAGCGACGTCGCCGACTTTCAAGTTAAGCTTGTCCATCAGCTTCTTGGATGATTTTCGAACGTGTTTGAAGTAGGCCGGGTCGCCTGTGAACCGTCCACCATGACTGGGGTAAGCTTCGCCGTCTCGCCTCCAGAAGTCTGGAGTGTCTGATGTGCACGAGTACCAGCCTTCGATCTCGGCGATTACGTCACATTTTCCAAATATGAACGACGCTGCACCGTAACCTACGAATAGATCTAGCTCTCCTCCTGGGCAGTCTCTTGGAGCAGCTTGAGAGTTGTCGCTGCCCGTTACCATTGCATATTTGATGTCTGACTTGGGATAGTTGACGAGGGAAGCTGCGTCTTTGAACATGCTGCTGGCCGCCTTGCACGCGAATTCCGTGTCTATGGCGTCGACTCCTTGCATGTCTTCCTCTTCTTCGCCGAGCCTGAGCACCTGCGCAACTTTGGATGCGATCGGTTTCACAGCATATGGGTTTGATTCCGAGCCCACGTATACCTTCCCAATTTGGGAACTGTCAATCCCCGAGTGTATGAGCGCGAGTTTGCCTGCTTCGACTGCTGCGGTTATCGCGTCTTCGTCGATGAACGGCACGGACCGTTCGATGTTTTCTTCTTTTATCCTGAACCTTGATGCATAAACGGCGTAGCCTACTATGCCCGGTGAATCATATTCCTTCTGCGGTTTGGCGACTTTGTACTCTTGATACGGGTAGTACTCGTCTGCAAAAGTGAATGCAAGCGAAATCGTTGGCACAACGTCGCTTTTTTCGACTGAGTAGCGTCTTCTGAATCTGGGAACAACGCTTCTTCCTTCAAGTGTCGCTAAATCAACGTCTTCGTTGCATTTGGGCATTCGATCAGTGAGTCTTCCCGGGACTCGGATTCTGCCGTCGTGAAAAGAGACTACGCCGTAGATGTAGTTTCCAAGTTTGGTGAATTTGTTAGTAGGTTCATTGACTAGCGTGCAGACTTCAAGAGTGCCTTTTTCATAGAACAGGTCAGTCTTGACCATTTTCCCGTAGCTTTTTCTGCCGCATTTGCCACAGTAGTCTCTTATTTCAAAATATTCTTTCCCACATATCAGGCAGCGGTTTCCTCGAAGTCTGTCACCGAGATAGGAGACTCTTCTTTCTATGGGTTCACTGCTCATTCTCAGTCTCTCCCCAGAATGTACGTGTAACCTTTCGTTCCAAAACCTTCCAGTTCGAGAACGCAACCACACTTCAACTCTGGATCAGATTTGACTTGACGGTCACATGCTTGGCCCCTCAGCTGCTGGACAATTTCGAAAACCTGAGCTCCGCCTGTTGCTCCTAGAGGGTTTCCGTCTGCCTTGAGTCCGCCGCTCATGTTCACGTACAGTTTCCGATTGTCTATTTCATAGTAACCTCTGTAGTCTTTGCAGCTTTCATACACATTTTTCCAAGCGGTTCCTGGAGGGCAGAAGCCGAGGTCCTCGAGTGAAATCAGTTCCATCATTGTGGACTGATCGTAGAGTTCGATTAGCTGGAGGTCCCACAGGTTCTTGCCGGCTGTCTTTAGAGCGTTCCTAACCGAGTTTTGAGTCACGAGAAAGTGCGTCATGTCTTCTCTCGCTGGATATGTGAGGTAGTCTGTCGCCGAGGACGAGCCTAGAACATAAATGGGTTTGTCTGTAAACTTCTTTGCAAAGTTTTCGCTGGTCAGAATGAGTGTGGCGGCGCCGTCTGAAATTGGGGCAAAATCATATAGCCCCAACGGTCTGTGCGCTTCTTTTCTTGCTTTTAAAACCTGTTCGACTGTTATCTTTCTCTGATACTGCGCGTACTCGTTTTTTGATCCGTGGAAATGGTTCTTGACTGCAATCTGAGCCAGAGCGACGTAGAGCTTCTCCAAATCTTCTCCTGTCAACCCGTATTTTCTGATGTAAGCTCTCAGAAGAAGTTCATGGTTTGCTTCAGGTGTGCATCCTGCATAGTAACTCCACGGATCTTCAAGCAGCATCAGATCGTCGCGAATCTTGTCCCAGCGATCCGTCATTTTTTCTATTCCGCCTACTAAGACCATGTTGTACCTTCCGGCTTGGATGGCGTTGCAGGCGTTCGTAAGAGCTGAGCTGAAGGAGCGGGTTACCTCCATTGGAACGTGAAGTTCAGTCAGTTCTGAGAGAAACCCCTCTTCTAGTCCGAGCTTGTTGGTGATTGGGAGAAAATAGTCCGAGAGGTAGCATGCTTCAAGGTCTCTGCGTTCTATGTTTATTTCTGAAGCAGCTTTGAGCCATGCTTCCTCAATGAGTTCTTCAGGCTCTTTCTCGTAGTGTTCTCCAAACTTGGTCCTTCCAGCAGCAACGATAGCTGCACGGTTTTGCATTGTCTTGCTCCTTACATTCGATTAGCAGATAAGCTTCAGCAGATCGCTTTTAAATCTACCGTCAATCCACGGAAGAACCGCCTGCATCCCGTCTACAGACATTACCTGCATCGTAGCAGGTTTGATGATACATGGCTCGTTCAGTAACTTCTGGTCCAAATTGTTTCAGCTTATCTCCTTTGTTTCAGTGACCCTGACGCCACGTTTCTTCAGTTCAGTGATGAACTCCTTAAAGATCTTTTCGTCCATACCGAGTTTTTCAGGGGGCACGATGCCCTTCAGTTTGATCAGCCCCTTCAACATTAGCTGAGCTACAATCGACACTGGGTAAGCAGTGGTTCTAGCCATCGCAGTTATTCCTTTCTTTTCATCATATTTGTCCAGAAGACGATAGGTGAGACACAGTCTCTCTCCTTTTTTGATACCATCTACCACAACTTCCATTACAACGAGGTCCTTGACGTCCGGGCTACTGAGCTTTCTTTCAAAAAGTTTTGCAGCTAGTTTTCGCGGAGAAACCGGTTTGCCTTCAACATTGATCTTCTGCTCTTCGAAGAACCCCAAATCCTCGAGCAGTCCAATTTTCTCAGCGTGTCCAGGGTACCTGAGCGTTTTCTCCCACATCTCTTCAACGCCGTTCAACGTTTCCGAAAGGGTTCGCAGCCCGTCAGTGTAGAAGGCTTCGAGTTTTCCGACTTTCGGAAACGTAGTTTCTTGGATCCCCGTAAGGGCTTCGACTTCGGTCTTCTTTCCATGCTTCACGACAACAGCTTTTCTGGTGTATTCATCGATTAGACTTTCAGGCGACCAAGTTATGACATAACCGAGAGGAGGTATTGGCTTTTCGGGTAGGCCACCGACCATTATATGAACGGAATTGGTCTTGTCCAACAGGTTGAACGCATGCCCTACTAAGAAGTTGCTGATCCCCGGTGCCAGGCCACAGTCTGGCACAATTGCGATTCCTGCTCTCGACGCTGCCGAGTGCAGTCGCATAGGACTTTCTGCCATGTAGGAGACGTCTACCAGATTTTTCCTCGCTTCGACGCATGCTTTCATTAAGGTATGACCGAGGGCTCCTGGCAGAAATCCCATTATTAAGTCAGATTCCTTAAGAGCTTCGAGCAGTCCGGTTTGATCTTCAATGTTCAGCTGCATCGATGACACGTTGCTTCTGTTGATGCCTCCGACGACTTTGTTGGCTCTTGATTTGTCTTTGTCAGCTACGATGATGTCGGTTGATTTCATTTCACCAGCCATGTCTCGAACCGCTATGGAGCCGATGTTTCCTGAACCCAGCGCCAGTACTTTCATGAATGACGGTTGACGTTGAATTATGATTAAAAACTTTCGCTAACTTATGTGACGTTATCATGCCAAACTTGACATGGCTTGTTGAGTATGGATTTGAAAGTCTTATATACCTCCAAAGCAATTTTAAGGTTGAGCGAAATGGCTGAAATTTGTTCCACATGCGGGCTGCCGAAGGACTTATGTGCTTGTGGTGAAATCGAGAAAGAACAACTGCGGATCCGAATACGGCTCGAAACTCGAAAGTTTGGCAAACCTGCGACAATAGTTGATGGTATCGACGAGAAAAACTCTAACTTGCCGAGCATCGCGCAGAAGTTGAAAGGTACCTGTGCGTGCGGCGGAACTGCGAAGAACGGCCTGATAATGCTTCAAGGCGACCATCGCGAGAGGGTTCGCGAGTTCTTGATAAAGATGGGATATCCGCAGGAAAACATAGAGCTTCAGTGAGACTCTGTTACAGGTGCAAGCGCAACATGGGACTACTGCAGAACATGCGTGAGGTATTCAAGACCATAAAGCGGCGGAAGCCGTCAAAGATTTACTGTCCCAGATGTGGAAGCCCTTCACTCCATGTGTCCAGTAGCACTGATTTCTGGCTCACGCCGGCACGTTATCTATGCGATGAATGCGGCTATCTGGGCTCGCTGTTCATGGAGCTTGAAAAAGAGGAAGACTAACAAAAAAAGAGTGGTTACTCGGGTATTTCTAGATTCAGTTGCTTTTTCAGGGTTTTGTAGCGGTTTCTAACCGTGACTTCGGTGACGCCTGCGGCTTCGGCTATGTCCTTCTGCGTTTTTTTCTCGTTGTTTTTCAGGCAAGCAATGTACAATGCTGCCGCTGCCAGACCCATTGGGTCTTTTCCTGCGGCTGCTCTTTTCTTTCGTGCCTCTCTCAGAATTTGAATCGCGATGCCTTGGGTCTTGCCTGATATTCCTGTTCTTTCTGCTATTTTTGACACGTATGTTAATGGGTCTGCTATCGGCATATGCACTTCAAGTTCACGCAGTAGCAGTCTGTAGCATCTTGCAACGTCTTTTTTGTCCACTAGGCTTGCTTCTGCTATCTCGCGTAATGTTCTTGGTGTTCCGGTTCCACGGCAAGCTGCGTATAATGCTGCTGCTGCGATGGCTGCGATAGACCTGCCTCGGACGAGGCCTTTGTCGAGAGCTTTGCGGTATGTTACAGCGGCCTTTTCCTTTATTGGTGGTGGAATGTACACCTTGTCTGAGAGTCTGTCAAGTTCTGCCATTGCTTGAGCCAGGTTTCTGTCGATTGAAGAGTGTACTCGTGACCTTATCTGCCATTTTCTGAGACGCCACATCTGTAGACGCGTTGACAACGGAAGTTTTCTTCCAAAAGCGTCTCGATCGACTTGACTGATGGCGGTTGATAAGCCCTTATCGTGGACAGAATAGGATGTCGGTACGCCGACGCGGCTTCTTGACGCCTTCTCTTCCTGCGTGAACGCACGCCATTCTGGTCCCTTATCCATCATTTGTTCATGAAGAACGAGTCCACAGTCGCCACACACGGTTTCTCCGGTATCGTAATCATGAACAAGGTTAGAACTACCACACTCGGGACACTTGTCGATTAAGCGTTGGCGAACACCGCTTTCTTTTTTACTCAATCCATATCGCCTCGAACGTTGTTCTTAGAACCGTGACGATTCTTCATCATATTTCAGAAAACAGAGCGTTCGGTTCCGCGTAGCTATCCACGTGACACTTTTAACTATATAAATCTTGCGGTTTGCTCAAGCATATTTCGTCCACAAATCTGAAATAAATACATAAAATATCTATCCTGCAATGATCCAGCCTTCAAACAATATCCATTAATAGTAAGGCTTTAATCAAAAACAGCTTATTAGTGAGTTGATCCTAGACAGAACATACTTTCGCAGCCCGGTGGTGTAGTGGACAAGCATAGTGGCCTTTGGAGCCATTGACGAGAGTTCGAATCTCTCCCGGGCTACCA
>DATEYW010000061.1:0-5486 GCA_035256045.1 Bathyarchaeia archaeon
TTCTCAAAGGACGAAACGTTACGGTCGTTGCCCACTCTTACGGGTTTAAGGAACCTGGAAAAAACGAAATTCAAACCGAGCATCAAAAGAAAATCTGCTCAAAAGGCAGCAAGATTTTCGCAGGAACCCACGCATTAAGCGGCGTAGAAAAGGCAATACGCAACGACTTTGGCACAATCCAACCCTTGGAACTCATCGCAAACGTGCTCAGACGACTGGGTGACGGAACAAAAGTTTGCGTCGAGATAACCCTAATGGCGGCAGATGCTGGACTCATACCTGTCGACCGAGATATTATCGCGATCGCTGGCACAAGTAAAGGAGCAGATACCGCACTTCGAATACGCCCAGCAAATTCGGCAAAGTTTTTCGACCTTAAAATCATCGAAGTCATAGCAAAGCCTCTGAACTTCTAGAAAGCAAACAACAGGAACTCAGGGTCTGCTGACTAGACATCGTCACTGTCGCGTTTGCTAAAATACACTATGTCATCGGACTTGGCGTATCCTTTCCTCTCAAACAGCTTTTGCGAAGCAATATTGGAGGTCTCTATCAATGCACAGAATATGTGTATTCCAATGTCTCTGAGCACTTTCTCAGACCGATCAATCAAAGCTTGGGCGATTCCGCGATTTCGGTGAGCGCCATCCACTGCTAGTCGGTTAATCCATCCTTTTCGAAGGTCGCAACTCACGATCGCGGTTCCTATCAAATGCCCGTTTTCGAAAGCACCCAAGAAAAATGTCGGATGCGCTTTCATTTCTCTTGAAATCGCGTCCTTGCTGTCGCGGCCTCTTGGCTTGAAGGGCAACTCAGATCTGGACCAAAGGTCCATCATTTCCTGATAGTCAGCGATTGAAAGTCTTCGAATTTCCATCATAACACTCAGGTTGGATTCTTACTTCTCTTTCTCAACCTGTCTGACAGTGTCTTCAATTATGTCCAAAGCTGAATCGACAAGTTCCTTTGTGATTATCAAAGGCGGAGCAATCCGAATTGTTGAAGCACCGCATGAAATCACGTTGACGCCTCGCTTCCATGACCGCATCATTATTTCAGTCACTTTCTGGGGGGCAGGCTTCTTGCTTTCCTTATCTTCAACGATCTCCATGCCCACCATCAACCCTTTGCCTCTGACATCACCCACGATTTCATTTTTCTCTTTAAGCTCATTGAGCCGTTTCATTATGTAGGCGCCCTGTTTAGTGGCGTTCTCCAGCAATTTCTCTTCTTTGATGACGTCGATTACTGCACTTGCCGCAACGCATGACAGCGGATTTCCGCCAAACGTGCTTGCATGTGATCCTGGAACCCAGTCCATCACTTTCGCTTTTGCGATGCAGGCTCCTAGGGGAAGACCTGAAGCCAACGCTTTTGACGTACAGATTATGTCGGGCTCGACACCCCAATGTTCGATTGCAAACCACTTTCCTGTTCTGCCCATTCCCGATTGAACTTCATCGTCAATGAAAAGAAGACCATACTTGTCGGCGAGTTTCTTCAGCCGTTGGTGGTATTCCGGCGGAGGCACAACATATCCACCTTCACCCTGCACTGGCTCAACCAAAATTGCAGCCGTGTCTTCTGGAGGAATGTATTTTTGAAGAACGTATTCGTCTATGAAATCTACACACCAGTAATGGCATTCAGGAAATGTCAACTTGTACGGACACCTGTAGCAGTATCCGTAAGGTACGTGAGTTACTCCAGGCATCAACGGAAAGAAAGAGCGTCTCTGAGTAGGCTTGCTCGAAGTGAACGAAAGGGCGCCTACCGTTCGACCGTGGAAGGCGCTTATGAAGGCTATGAACAACTGCCTTCGACTATGCCACTTCGCGAGTTTGACCGCAGCTTCAATTGCTTCAGCGCCGCTGTTACCAAAGAAGACTTTCTTTTCAGGACTCCCAGGCGTGATATGCGCAAGTCTGTCAGCTAGATCAACAACTTCCTCGTAGTAGAAGTCTGTGTTTGAGTAATGCAAAAACCGGTCACACTGGTTCTTGATAGCCGAAACCACTTTTGGATGGTTGTGGCCGACGTTCATGCATACCAGGCCCGAGTTGAAATCAATGAATTCGTTTCCGTCAACGTCCTTCACTATGCAGCCTTTGCCGGACTCAACTACAAGTGGATAGAATCGACCGTAGGATGGTGAAATTAGGCTTTCATCCTTTTTCACAAGTTCTCTTGCTTTAGGTCCTGGAGGAGTGACAACTATCTTTGGGTAATCAGCCATTCATCATCACCTGTTGGGACTAGAGGGTTAGAAAAAGACGGTTTATATAACTATCTGTACAACCAACCCAGAAGACTACATACAAGAACAGGAGCTCAAAAGATGCGTTGTTGTTCTCCTGAGCACGAGTGTCTATGGCTTCCCGAATAACGCAAGATCTGGGGCTGCCGCCAACCTTTTGTACTGGTCCCAGTCTTCGTCTACCCATTTCTGGACTCGTCCAACATCGTCTGCCGATAGCCCGCGGAATCGACCCTGCAATGCAAAGTATTCCTTGATGGGCTTCCGTTTGGTCTGATCAATAAGTCTATCACTGGGAGAGTTAAGTTTGAATTTGCCATTTTCGATTTCGTAGAGCACCCAGAGGCCCGTCGTTACGGCGAGCCTACCGAGTTCTATTGTCTTGCTGCTGTCGTAACGCCATCCTGTCGGACATGGTGTGAGTAGATGAATGTATTTGGTTCCTTCGATCTCCTTGGCTTTTCTCAACTTGCTAATGAAGTCTAATGGATACGAGGTGCATGCTGTCGCCACATATGGGATTTTGTGCGCAGCCATTATCAGAGGCATGTCTTTTTTGCGCTCTTTCTTTCCAGAAGGCGTGGTGGTTGTCCAAGCACCGTATGGTGTTGATCCGCTTCTCTGCATTCCTGTATTGCCGTAGGCCTCGTTGTCATAGCATATGTAAATGAAGTTGGTTCCCCTTTCAGCTGCTCCAGACAACGCTTGGATGCCTATGTCAACTGTCCCTCCGTCGCCGGCCCAGCTTACAACTGTCACGTCATCGATCTTCCTCTGTTTCAAAGCTGCAACGACTCCGGACGCTCCCGCAGCAGCCGATTCGAACAGTATGTTTTGAAGTGGAACTGCAAAAGAAGTGAATGGGTAGGGTCCCTGAATCACAGTCGTACAGCATGCTGGAACCATCATTATTACCTTATTCCCCAAAGCTTTGAAGAGCAACCGGAGAGAGACGGCTGGACCACACCCTGCACATGCAGCATGTCCTTTCAGCAAGTATTCTTCTTTTGGAAGTTCTTTTATCGTCACCAATCATTCTCACTCCTTCAGATCAAACCATTCAGTTCCTTTTTCAACTCTGCCCTGACGGAGGGATTTTAACGATTTCTTCGCCATCGTCTCGATACCCTCAGCCGTAACGTCCCTTCCGCCCAACCCTGCGATGAAGCTGGCAACCATCGGCTCGTCTTTCCGGCCGAAGAGCGCCGCCTTTGTTTCTGAGCCAAGAAAACCTTCCATGCCGAATGAAATGTGGCGGTCAATGGTCGAAATCATCTTGACATTCTCTGCAAGCTTGAGTATGTCTTCGACAGGATAGGGTCTGTAGACGCGGATCCTTGCCGAACCCACTTTTTGTCCTTCCTTGCGCAGTTTGTCGACCGCAAGTTTTGCTTCTGCTCCCATGGTCCCAATCGTCATAATTACTAGGTCCGCGTCTTCACACCGATATTTTTCAATCATGCCCCCGTACTCTCGTCCGAACTGTCCGCCGTATTCTCTGTCGATTTCAGGTATCAGTTGTTTGGCGTTCTCCATTGCCTCCTGTATTTTGTACCGAAATTCCATGTAATACTCTGGTGCCACGAGGTTAGCGTGAGAATAGGGCTTATTGACATCCAACATCCATCCAGACTTGTATGAAGGCAGAAAGGCATCGACTTTTTCTTGATCTGGCAGATTGAAGGGCGCCGTCGTGTGAGATAGAATAAAACCTTCGAGACAAACCATCGCCGGCAAAAAGACTCGTTCATTTTCGCAGATTTTGTAGGCCTGGATTATCGTGTCGAAGACTTCTTGGTTGTCAGCACAATAGAATTGAATCCAACCTGTGTCTCGCTGAGACAGAGAATCGCTGAGATCAGGCCATATGCTCCAAGGAGCCCCCATCGCACGATTTACAACTGCCATCACTATCGGCAGACGGGAGCCTGAAGCCCAGTGCAAAGCCTCATGCATAAGGGCTAAGCCATGTGCAGACGTCGCTGTAAATGTCCTCACTCCTGCCGCCGCCGCGCCGATGCAGGCTACCATCGCGCTGTGCTCAGACTCAACGCGAATGTATTCGGCATCCATCTGTCCTGACTCAACAAAATCGGCTATCTTTTCAACCACAGTTGTTTGAGGGGTTATGGGATATGCGGCTATGACTTTGACCCTTGCGGCTTTCGCCGCGTAGCCTGCAATGTGATTTGCCGTATCAACCATCTGTACCATTCTATTCTTCCTCCCGTTTCATCACGATCGCTTTTGTCGGACATTCGTTAGCGCATATTCCGCAACCTTTGCAGTAATCATAGTCAATCTTCGGAGAATCGTCTTCCTGTCGAGTTATAGCAGCGTCCGGGCAGTAAATCCAACAGAGAGTACAGTGGGTGCATTTTGCATAGTTCACTTCAGGACAGAAGGTTCTCCAGGACCCTGTTTTCCCCATGCTACCTTCAGTAGGTGAAGACAGTGGTGTAAGCGGCATATCCTTGCGACTTTTGGTCGCTGTCATTTGGTTTCGACCTCCCACCACTTCACTAACCTTTCATAAGCCAGTTCTGTAGCTTTCATATTCTTCTCTCCAGCAGCACCTGACCAAGTTTCTTGTACAACTTTCAAGACGCTGTCCAGCTTTACCTCGCCTGTTGCCTTAGCGAAGGCGCCGAGAATAGACGTGTTGACGAGCGGCTGACCAGCTACAATCAGGTTGAGCTCAAGAGCTATACCGGTCGCGTCAACGGTTGCGACACGCCAGCCACTCAGCCCTATTTCTTCCGGCTTTCTTTTTGTGTTTACAACGATTATGCCGTTTTTTTTCAGACCTTCGGCAATATCAACAACTTTGTAGATGTAAGGATCAAGAACTATAACATAGTCAGGATTGTAGACTTGGCTGTGAACAAGTATCGGCTCACTGCCCAATCTGGCAAAGGCTTTCACGGGAGCCCCTCGCCGTTCAGCTCCGAAGTAGGGGAATGCTTGAACCGATTTGCCCTCAAGAAAAGCTGCACGAGCCAGGACCTCGGCCGCAGTGACGCTGCCTTGCCCGCCTCGACCATGGATTCTGATCTCTACAAACAAGACCTATCCACTTCCACCCAGAAGTGAACCTTGGAAAACTCGGCCTTATTAGTGTTGGGTCAAACAAACAACAGAAATATCATCAGTAGTAGACCCGCCGTCAAAAAGACTGGAACGACAGATCTTTTGGCTGTTTGAAGGCTTTCATCAATCAGAAGGCACA
>DATEYW010000062.1:0-2284 GCA_035256045.1 Bathyarchaeia archaeon
CCAAATCCAATGTGGTTCTGGTACTGGTACGGTTATCGACAATATCATCCCAACCCAACCTACTCGCCCAACATCGGAACTTCAACCCAAACGGGGAAGCCGCCGACGATTCCGGGAGCCGATTTTGCAAACAATATCGCCAGTGCAGTTGAAAATACGTCAAACAGCATCGTCGTCAACCTTGAGAAGTTCGCTAACTCAATCCTTCCCTTTTCGCCTGGAAAGTCTTCGCACGACCCTGCCCACCCCAACGCAAGCTGCGTTTGCGCTTGCGCGACCTGCGCTTGTGCATGCGCTTGCGTATCATGTGCGTGCGCGTGCGCTGGTGGAGGTGCGCGTGTCAAAGGAGGAGGTCTTCAAACATGAGCGTGTTGAAAAGAATGTTCGGTCCACCCACAATTCCTGCTGGGCGCTACACCTATCGAGGGAAAGGGCCATTGGCAGGTTTGGCGTTGCAGCTTCGCATCGAACCGAACAGCGAAGGCATTCTGGTTATCAATGCTGACAGAGTCCTTTTCCTAAACGAGACAGCGACTGCTTACGCGTATTTTTTCATGAATGGTCTTTCTTCGGCTGAAGTACTGAAGAAGATGCGTCGTGCCTACAGGGTCGACGTTGAAACTGCCAAAAGAGACTATGAAAAACTGATCTACACGATCAGCACGATGGCTAAGACGGAAAAAATCTGCCCGATATCGTATCTCGACGTCAAAACTGTTGAACCTTTTACGCATAGCCTTTCTGCCCCTCTTCGCATGGATTTAGCCTTGACTTTCAAGTGTCAGAACGACTGCGTTCACTGCTACACTGGAGGTCCACATGAAACTGATGAGCTTGGAACAGACGATTGGAAGAAGGTGATTGATCGGCTCCACGACATCGGCGTTTTTATCCTGACTTTCACGGGAGGAGAACCGACTCTTCACGAAGACTTGCCTGAACTGTTGCGATATGCGGAGAATCAAGGAGCGGTCACAGGACTAATCACCAATGGAAGACGACTAAGAGACAAAGACTACACCGAGCAATTGGATAAAGCTGGACTTGACTTTGTTCAGATTACTCTCGAATCGCACAGACCGCAAATACATGATCAGATGACGTCGTCGAAGGGCAGCTGGAAAGAAACCGTTGCAGGAATCAAGAATGCACTTCAGACAAAAGTCTATGTAACGACAAACACCACGCTGAGCAAGTACAACGCTTCAGAATTCCTGCAAACCATGGATTTCATCAAAGAACTCGGAATCAGCGCCTTCGGATGCAACAGTCTGATTTATTCTGGAAAAGCCAGCGAGGTAAGCGATGAATTTGCCTTGCCGCTTGAAACTCTAAACGAACTTTTGCCACAGATAAGGGACAAAGCCAACCAGATGGGACTGAAATTCCTTTGGTACACGCCCACGCAATATTGCCGCTTCGACCCCGTTAAGCTGGGTCTAGGAGTCAAATCCTGCAGCGCCGCAAACATAAGCATGTGCGTGGGACCAAACGGTGACGTGTACCCATGTCAAAGCTATTTTGAAAGTCTCGGCAACCTACTCAAGGACAACTGGTCGAAAATCTGGAACAACCCACTTTCAGTGAAGCTCAGAAACAGAGAATACGTTGAACCCAAGTGCAAGGATTGCCCCCAACTTCAGATATGCGGTGGTGGATGCCCACTCGAGCTGCAGGACAAAAGCTACGTCTGCCTTGAATCTTGAGGTTTGTCCTTTTTTTTCAACTGTTTTTTCTGGCTTTTCGAGTAAGAATTCGCAAGCCTCAACTTTTGTTTGTGACTCAGTTTCTTGATTCTTTTCTCTCTCTTCATCGCTTCAGATCTCGAGCATAACTGCTCAACATAAACGAGACTCTGCGGTCTGTGCATCTTCGTGTAGTGTGCGCCTTTTCCGTTCAGATGGAGCCTTAATCGTGATTTCACGCTTTTTGTGTAACCCGTATAGAAGCTCTTGTTTTCACAAAGAAGTATGTAAACGTAGTAAGGTGTCATTATGGATCTGCTTCCAAGCGGGCTGGGCTGTCATTTTCTTTCTCTTGGTAAATAAAACTAGTTTCAACAGTGTTGACAAAATTTATAAGAAAACCGCAAGGATAGACTCTAAAACCGTGCAGTGAGCAGGGGAAAAAGAAAAGTGGTGAAACTCAACAAGACCGACGAGGCAGTCGTTGCAGCCTTAAAAAAGGCTGGAAAAGGTTTGACGCTTGCGGAAATTGCGGAGGCGAGCGGAGAAGCCCCCAAAAAAGTCTACAAATCTCTGCGCAAGCTCTTTGAGAACGGAAT
>DATEYW010000063.1:0-3356 GCA_035256045.1 Bathyarchaeia archaeon
GGTTTTTCACAAACGATCTCTTTTCTGAACGGAGTTTTCAAGTTGGGTTTGTTTATTTCACCCGTGACTCTGAAGACTTTCAACTCTATCATCCTCTTTCACAACATCCAAGGCATTCCCTATTATAAATATCTCGGGTCCTGTCGTATATAATCCTGCAATGGCTGTATGGCTGTTGGCAACCAGGCCCGCGCCTACGTAGGGGACGCCGCAGTTGATAGTGCCAACGTCGACAGGTACCTTCAGAACCTGTTCAAGAACCTCGCGTTCCGAATCCTTCAGTAAAGGGTGAGCGATTACTCCCTTGTTTGTTGCGATTGCTAGCGAGCCAACGTACGGTAAGTCTGCGATTTCTCCTCGCACGGCTTCAACACACAAGGTTTCAGAGATTCTCTGAATGTCAGGCGTTTTCAGACGTGGGTCAACGATAGCACCATGATCGTTTGCGAGAACAAGGTTTCCATACGCGGTTTTCTTCGTCTCCATTACGGTTATGTTTCCTTTAAAACTTCGTTCTATGGCTTCGAGTTCTTCTCCTTTTGTGAAGCTGGGCAGCAAAATTCCATTGGAGTTTGCGCATGCCAGTGCTCCAACAAGGATGGATCCGCCGATGGATGTTTGCACAAGTTTGACTTTGAGCCATTCACTTAGTCTTTCAGCCTTCTTGACTGGCACTGAGCCTGGAGCGATGAAAATCTGGTCCGTCGCTAACGAATATACGCCTATACTTGAGCTTCCAACAATATTTGACAGGTAAATGGCCAAGGATCAATCTCCTTCAGCCAAGTAAACCGTCACGTTACCTTCCTTGTCTTTTGCTGCGCGTATCCGGATTTTTCTCGGAGGCTTCTCCGCGCCTCTTGCCCACATTCTCTCGTTTACTTCATTGCTGATGACGAGTCTGCTGGGCTCTTGTTCCTCTTCAGTTTCTCCTTCTTTTTTCGCTTCCAGTTTCATGTTTTTAGTGATAAAGGCCCTGAGTATGCGAACCGCTCTGGCGGTTCTTTTGTGTGCCGGCATGATCAAAGCTTTGCTTAGAGGAACGGTGTAGATTCGTTCTTCAACGATTTCCTCTTCTTCTTTCTTCGGCTTTTTCTTCGCCGGTTTGGCCTCTTCCTTTTCCTCAGCCACCGGCAGTTCTTGTTCTTTAGTTTCTTTAGCCATTTCCTCAGGAGTCTCTTCTAGGGCTGCTTCGAGTTCTTCTTCGACGGGTTCAGTTGCTGTTTCTTTCTCTTCGGTCTTTGAATCTTCTTTTTTGGCTTCTTTTTCCATTGGCTTTCTCTCCTATGCTCTCAATTTTCTTGTTCGCCATTGTCGACGTTTGGGATGCGTCCTAAATTTTCCGCCTGATTTGGCTATCACCCACGTTGGAACTGCCTTTTTCTGCTTTCCAGCTTTCGCCAGTCTTCTTTTCTTAGCTGTTGGCTTGTTTCGAGTCATTCTCTTATCTCCTAGTTATTGTTGTCTCACGCCTGCGCGAATGAAGTTGGACCAATATTTTCTTGAGCTGGTCGTCACCCATTGGGATCGGCACCCTCCCCTGCTGTGCCAACTGGATGAGTTGCAGTTCCAATTGAGATACGAGGTCAGGCTTAATCATTTTGAGGTTTGTCAGCCTCTGTCTAGCTTCCGGCGCGAGTATACTTCTCAACAGCGCCTGTCTTTCTTGGTCAACCTGTCCCTCAGCTTGGACGTTCTTCTGCTCGTCAGAAGCCTGTCTTCGCATGGCTGAAAGTCTTCGCTTTCGAAGTTCTTCCAGCTCCTCATCGGACATGCTATTCACCTTTTTGGTACTTCTGTAGTTCTGGAAGCTCCTTTGCCATTTCTTTGCCGACTTCTTCGGCTACTTCTTTCAGAAGTTTTCTACCTGCAGGCGTCATCCGTCTGCCACGAGCTTTGACCGTTTCAACATATCCGGCAGTTTCAAGCTCCTTCAAGGCTTTTCTGATGACTGACCCGCCTGCCTTACAGGCATGATGCGGTTTTACGCCTCTGCTTTTTCTTCCGCCGTAATCGGCTCGAAGTTTTTCAAGGCCTATTGGTCCATGAACGTATATCTTGCGTAGCAGAGACGCGCATCTGACGTACCACCAGTTCGGGTTTTGGGGTTGCTGTTGAACATGACTTCCCGTTTTGACAATGCTGGTCCATACTGGAGGTGTGACAGCGTCCACGTTTTCTTTCAAGTACTTGGCAAGTCTGTCGATGAAGCTAGATACTGAAACGTCATTGGGGGTTACCAATATTCATTATCCCTTTGAGTTTTCGTTCAGTAGAATCATGAAGCTAAATATAAAGGCTTTCACTTATCGCGTGCCTTGTAAAGAATGAAAGTATGCCCCCTAACTTCTACGAGCACTGCTCCTGTCTGCTCCGCTATTGCCAATGTTATCTGCTTCGTCTCCTGCTCCGTCAGGGCGCTCTTCAAAATCTTGCATTTGACATACTTGCTTTTGGCAAGTTGTTTTCCTATTTCCTTCATGATTTCTGGAGACGCTCCGCCTTTGCCAATCCAGACGGTTGGTTTTTCTTCTCCAAACTTTCTCTTGACGAATCTCTTCTTTCCAGGTGTCAGTTCGCTCATTTTTCTGATTTCTCCAGTTTCCGTGTGGTCGGTATTCGTGTGTGTCCACCACATTTTTGGCAGGTAATCACGATGTGCGGTTCTCGCCTATGCCGAAGTCTAACCTTGCAGTTAACTCCAGGCAAGATGAAGCTCTTGCAGTGTCTGCAGATTTGCAGTCTGCTTTCGGCCGGTAAGCGGATCTTTGCGGACATAGCTATTTTCCTTGCTGTCTCGATGTAACGTTCAGCTAGGTTTGGGCTGTCTTGGATCGTGTCTTTTGCCAGTTTGAACAATGTTTGGACTCGTTGTCTAGCTATCTGCTTGGTGTCTGCGTCCACTCTGGTTCCTGTCCTGCCAATATTAGATCTTTGTTCTTACTGAGTAAATGATTATGATGTAAAGCTTTTTGCCAATAGGCCGTGTTATCCATTGCCTCAATAATCTGAGTGCTTCATATCTTTGATAATTGTTCATTTGTGAGGGCATTTGATCTTGGTTTGTATGGGTCCTCCAAGAAGAGTATGCGCAAGGCAAATATAAACTGGCTAAGTCTTTGATTAAGCAGGTCGTGGTTGAGATAAAGAGCAAAGTCTGTAACATCGGTTACATCAACAGAATTCAGGAAAACATCTCCAACGTCCGAAAGAAAGAATTGGCATTATTGTACGAGAATTTGAAATCAGCGGATTGCGTGGTGTGCGGAGGTTCAGGCAGGTCTCTTTATTCTCTTAACGCGGCGATGAGCCAGATTGCGATCAGCCAGATAGGTTGGAGAAACAAAGTTGTGATC
>DATEYW010000064.1:0-2520 GCA_035256045.1 Bathyarchaeia archaeon
TTACCTCAATTGATTTTGGAAATACTGACAATCGAATATCAAGAATAAGGAACTTGTCCTCCTCCTTACTATTTTATCCCAACATGATTCGATAAGGCGCGCACTGGCATAAAGTTTAGGCTGGATGATTGGAGACTCATACCCGGGGGGGTTAAGTCGGTTCAGACTCACACTGGACAGTCGAGCGTTTGCCCAACTTGTTTTCCAATGGTTTCTTGACTGGGACCAATTTTTCAGCGAGAGGGGCCCACCCCAAATTGGTTCAAATCCCACCGAGCCGCACCACTGAGCAACATACCGATGTAAATTTGGTATCCTTTGAAATTTGGCTTCTGCAAAGAGGAAATCGAGAATCTACCGTTGAACTGTTTATTTCCGTTGACGGTCATCCTTAATTTTCAGAATGCTCCATATCTAAACGTGCCTAAGGCGCGATTAACTTTTATGGGTAACTGTTGTAGTTCTTGGATTAACTTTGGTGTTTCGAGTGCCATTTAAGAGAATCCTGCTGGTGAAGCCTTCTGGAAGAAAAGGCTTGAGTTTTGCTTTTGATTTGATACCTACAGGTTTGGAGTACATCGCGGCGTATATTGAGGACATCGTTGACCAGGTTCACATCGTTGACATGGAGATGGACCGCAGAAAATTCCAAGACCTCATCACCCTCTACTCCCCAGACTTGGTAGGTATTTCATTATCCGCAACCGAACATAACGAAGCGCTCCGTCTCGCGAAGATTGCAAAGAAAAACGGAGTTACCACGGTTGTCGGCGGGTATCACCCGACAAGTGTTCCTGACTTGATGCTTTCCTATCCGCAAATCGACATGGTTATTCGCGGTGAAGGAGAGTTCACCATGAGGGAACTTGTGGAGAGGGGCAGTCCTGAGAATGTTCTCGGCGTCTCTCACAAGAAAAACGGAATAAGCATACACAATAAGGATAGACCAAGAATTGAAAACCTAGACATTCTTCCCTTCCCTGCTCGGCATTTGAGGCAATATTCGTACAAGAGCCAAAACCACACAACGGATTGCGACGTGATAGTTATGTCTAGGGGCTGCAATGGACTTTGCAGCTTTTGCTGCGAACCTAGTATGAGCTCTGGCTGTTTGAGATGTCGATCACCAGAAAATGTTATGAAAGAGATTCTGGAGATGGCTGAATTTCACAACAGAAAATCTATAAACGTCATCTTTGCCGATCCCAACTTCATGGGTGACCCCAGAGGAGTCGACCGCCTCTGCGATTTGTTGATGGAACACGATTTGAACATAGAATTCGGCGCCCTAGTTAGAGCGGACGCGATGGCAAAATATCCCGAGATTGTGAAGAAGATGTGCAGAGTAGGCATCCTCAAATTTGAGATGGGTATTGAAAGTCCAAACTCCAAGGATTTGAAATTAACAAAAAAAGGCATTACGAGTAAGGTTCACGGGGAAGCCGTTCGGAATATACGTGAAAACGGCGGCAGACCAGGTGGCACATTCGTGATAGGTCTCCCAGATCAAACGATAGAGGAAATCAAAGCTTTCCCAACATACGCAAAAGAGATTGGTTTAACGGCTGCTGCGTTCGGCATTGCAACGCCCTTTCCAGGGACAGAATTCTACGAGGCCCTTGATGAACAAGGTTTGATATTCGAGACAAACTGGGACAACTTCGACGAGATGCACTCCGTTTACAGAACTAAGAATCTTTCAAAAGAGGTGATTGAGGAGATGGCGACATACTGTATGGCAAGATTCTGGAACGTGGACACGTTCATCGATCAGGAATTGGTCGCCCAGAAAAGAACCATGAGAAAAAAGCCGATTGTAGATTTTACTCGTGAAAGAATACTGAATTTAGGTTTCATGGCGAATAACGGAAATGAATTACAGAAGGACAATTTTGGGCAGCATATAAAGACGTTTTTTGAGGCTTACGTTGACCCTCGTGTGGAAGCGTATACTAGAAGAGTGGGGGTTCATGGAGTTTTAGAGACGACGAGGTTTCTCCGAATACTTGGCCCTCAAAATATTCAATGCACACTACGCCTCGACGATGCTACGGTTAGTTTCGTGGTCAAGACGGATGGAAAGACGGTTGAGTACGTGCGAGTTATTCGCGGAAGACAGGATGATTCGACAATAAACCTCGATGTGGATCTGAAGTGGTTAGCCGAACCACATCAATCGAATCTGCTAAAGACACCGGCTTTTCTGTTCTCGCATAATTTGGGCATCAAGAAGCTATGGAACACTTTCAAGCTTTTTGTCGCGATAGGAACAGAGGTTCTGGCGTCGAATCTACAAACATCGCGTCCTCAAAACTGAATGTAGAAATCTCATACTATTTTGGTTGTCCGTCTCTCTCCAAAGAAGATTGTAGATTTCAGTAAAGAAAAACTGGAAAGCCCATGGTATCCTTCAGAAACGCTTAAGCAGTTGAAGAGAAAATGAGGCAACAATATTAGTAGCACAAGATTATTAATGAATGAGATTGAGGAGGGAATGATGTGGCTTATTTAACGCAAACT
>DATEYW010000065.1:0-3758 GCA_035256045.1 Bathyarchaeia archaeon
GCAGAATTTAAAACGTTTCAAATCATTGTATAAGAGCTAAACTGACTGGACGGTTCAAGCTTGACTGACGAAGACAAGAATGAAATGATCGTCACACCTTGGGAAGTCAAGGGAAAAGTGGACTATGAACGCCTGATACGCGAGTTTGGAACGCAGCCCTTGACAGACGAGCTGCGGCAGAGACTTGCCAAGCATATGGGCAGTGTCCACATTCAACTTCGCAGAGAACTCTTCTTCTCGCATCGAGACTTGGACACCGTTCTCGACCTGTACGAGAAGGGCACGAAATTTGTGTTATACACAGGTCGCGGACCATCGGGTCCAGTTCACTTAGGACACTTGGTCCCATGGATATTCACCAAGAACCTGCAAGAAGCGTTTGACACCAGGCTCTACTTTCAAATGACCGACGACGAGAAATTCGTGGTCGATGACCAAGCAGTCTTGTCTGACACGATGAATTTGGCTTACGAAAACGCTTTGGACTTGATCGCGCTCGGGTTCAAACCTGAAGACACTTTCATCATTTATGACGTTAAAGACATCGATCTTCTTTACGATATCGCTCTGGAAGTAGCCAAACGCATAACGTACTCCACGGCACGGTCCACTTTCGGGTTTCAAGACAGCACCAACCTCGGTTGGATCTTCTACCCAGCCGTACAAGCGGTTCCCTGTTTCATTCATAAGAAACTGACCGGCGAAAACGTTCCAGCTCTCATACCTGCAGCCATAGATCAAGACCCATTTTGGAGGATCACTCGAGACATCGCCACCAAAATCGGGTACTACAAACCCGCGCAAATTCACAATCGGTTTCTGCCAGGTCTAGGTGCTGGTGGCAAAATGAGTGCCTCAGAACCTGAAACGGCCATCTTCACAACTGATCCTCCAGAACTGGTGAAAAGGAAGGTTTGGAAGGCGTTCACCGGAGGAAAAGGAACCGTTGCAGAGCAGAAGAAACTTGGAGCTGAACCGGACGTGTGCACGATTTTCCAATACTTTTCCTATTTGTTTGAGGAAGATGATAAGAAACTGGCAGAAAGGGAGAAGCGTTGCAGGGCTGGAGAGATAATCTGCGGAGAATGTAAGAAGGATCTGACTGAGAGAGTTAACGGGTTTCTTGGTGAGCATCAGAAGAAGCGTGAAAAGGCGAAAGATACGATCGCAAAATTCCATATCAAAAGATAAGCTGCTCAGCCGCCGCATAGTTGTTGGCGAACATTTCACTCGCTCGGACAGATTTTAGACTATAAAATTATAAGTGCCAACAAATGTAACTTTCAGTCTTGCAGACACGAAGCGTGGCAGTCATGAGTGAGCTGGAAAAGGAAGCGCTAGACAAACTTCGGCTTTCAGGTAAAATTCTTCGTGAGACCCGCGAAGAAATAAAGAATTACGTGCGGGAAGGCATGCCGATAATCGAAATCTGTGAAAAAGCAGAGAATCTCATCAGAAACAAAGGCGGTAAACCCGCGTTTCCATGCAACGTTTCCATAAACGAAATTGCGGCGCATTACACTTCTCCACCTAATGACACGACTAAGATTCCAGAAAATTCTGTTGTGAAAGTGGACATAGGAGCGCACGTTGACGGCTACTTGACAGACACAGCAGTTACAGTGTGTTTTAATCCTGAATACACGGGGCTCGTTGAAACTGCGGAACGGGCTCTGAAAGTGGCTGTGGAAAACATACGCCCTGGGTTGTCAACCTCACAGTTAGGGTCCATCATCGAGAGTTCAATCAAATCAAGAGGCTTCAAACCCGTTTCTAACCTCACGGGACATCAGGTCGGCCGCTACCTAGTGCATACGGGCACCTCTCTGCCGAACGTTGCACAATTGTTTTCTTCAAAACTCAAACTAGGTGGGACTTATGCAGTTGAGCCTTTCGTGACACTTCCAAATGCGGCAGGAAGAGTCGAGGACGGGGATGAAGCCGCGATCTTTCGCTTCGTCAAGTCTCGATCTTTGAAGAACAATCACGCTAGACAACTGCTGAAGTATATCGAAGTCAATTTTAGAACACTGCCTTTTGCTGAACGCTGGTTGCAGAATGTTGTTCCGCGTGAGAACTATCGAGAGGCTTTTCATGAACTGTTATCTTCAAAATGCTTGATGCAGTATCCCGTTTTCGTTGAAGCAAGTGGAAAAACCGTTGCGCAGGCTGAGCACACTGTATTACTCATTGAGGGCGGATGCAGCGTCCTGACCTAGAATACCGAGCGCTTATTTTCTTTAGCCTTGACTTCTTTGTAGATGGCAGTTATGAGCATTTTGTCGTTGCATTTCTGACAGGGTTCGCCTTCTTTGAAGATGTAGTCTCCTCGCTGAAACTCCCTGACGTTTTTGAAGCCGCACTTCTTACATTCGATAGTAGTCACTACTGGTGGGACTTCAATCCTCAATTTTGACAGTCTACGCCGAGTCTGGTACAGCACGTAAGTGGACAGTGCGACTCCAAGAAATCCTAAAAGCAGAAGGAGCCACGAAGCTTCCGAATTCTGGTCGAGTATGCTGATTCCGAATACCAGTGCCACGAACGACAGGGCTAGAGTTATGAAGACAACCATCAGCAAGAACGTGGAGATTCTGGCCGCTGGGGCTGATGCGTGTGTTCCGCTCATCTCATACATCTCCTATTGTCCGATTCCGATTGTGTTGCCTATGCCTGCGATTATTATCTTGTCGCCTTCTTTGGTTCGTTCCAACACAACTTCTTTTACTCTATCGACTACAGTGTTGACCGAGTCGAAGATTTCTTTGCGCAAAGGCGAAACTGCGTCTCCTACGTCTTCCTTCACTATCACGGCGTTTATCGGAATGTGATATTTAACGAGTTTCTCTTCAATCTTGAACTGGTCAACGCCTGGTCCGCCGATGGCGGCTCCTACACCTTCAGCAACTTCTCCGAGTTCTTCACCTTCAAGCTTTAGGGCTGCATCGATCATTATGACCATGGCAATTTGGCCTTTGTTTTCCTCGATAACCTGTTGTATCGCATCTCCAGGCTTACCTACGTTTCCTCCGGGTCCTTCGGCTTTTATGACAAAGGCTGTGCGCCCTTCGAACGGGATGGTTGAAACCACGCAGTCTTTTTCGAGTTTCTTTGTCTCGTAACCATGCATGAGTCTGGCCGCCACAAGTGCACCTGCTCCGTCGCCTATCGGCTGACCGTAGGCAAAAGCTTTCAACGCGCTTGCGTAGGCCTCTGCCTCTCTCATTATTAGGGGAAGGATCATCTGTATCTGCATTATCGTGTACAGGCTTAGGGTTTTCTTGCCCAGAAGATAGAAGTGTCTTATCACTTTGTAGATGAAGTTCAAGGCCATTGCGGCTTCAAGAGTGTTCTCCAAATTGTTAGCCTGAGTTGCATCCGCCGCGGGGGCTATAAGTTTGACTTCGTCTTTCAGGCGTTCATCTCGGACATCTAATATGTGTTCTAGTTTCCAGACGACTCCCGCAGGGTCTAATGATTGGGGAGAGATAGTGAAATATTCCAGAAATCTGTCCACCTTAGCAGTGGGGTCGGATTGTGGTTTGCCAATCTCTTTTATCGTCTCCACCGCGATTTTGCGTCCTTCTTCCTTGATATATTTGAGTTTGTAGAGCGACCCTTCAACCTCCCTGATCATGACGTAGGTCTGGATTCGGCTTCCATAGAATATGAAGACAACGAATATGACGTAGAAGAGGATGTTAAGAACCCAGCTCCAGCTACCGTCGCCAAGCAGTCCTTGGCCGATTTGGTTTTGA
>DATEYW010000066.1:0-11181 GCA_035256045.1 Bathyarchaeia archaeon
GCAAAGCTGAAGAAAACCGATCAAGTCGTTGCATGTTTCTTCGGAGAGGGCGCCTCTAATCAAGGAACATTTCACGAAAGCCTGAATTTGGCATCAACATGGGACTTACCCGTGATCTTCGTATGCGAGAACAACCTTTACGCCATGGGTACACGACAATCGAGGGCGATGAAAGTCACAAACGTTGCAGATCGCGCCGCTGCTTACGGCATGCCCGGGTGTTCAGTAGATGGAAACGACGTATTAGCCGTTTATGATGCAACGCGCCTTGCGGTCGAAAGGGCGAGAAGCGGGAAAGGCCCGAGCTTGATTGAATGCAAGACCTACAGACACAAAGGCCACTCAAGGGTCGATCCTGCGAAGTATCGTGCAAAGGAAGAAGTCCAGGAATGGCTCGGCAAAGATGCGGTGAACAGGTTGAAACAGAAATTGTTGGATGAAAATGTTTTCACTGCTGAAGAGATTAACGGACTAGAGAAAGACGCTTCAGCACGGGTTGAGGAATCCGCGAAATTCGCTATTGACAGTGAGTATCCAGCTCCCGAAGAGGCGCTCGAAGACGTTTATGGCTAGATGGAGGAAAAGTCAGTGCGGAACGTGACATACAGAGAAGCACTGCGTGAAGCTTTGAGGGAGGAGATGAAGAGAGATCCGTCGGTTTTCTTGTTAGGCGAAGATATCGGAAGGTTCTGGGGTGGCGCTTTCAAGGTTACCGAAGGACTGGCGGAAGAGTTTGGAGATGAAAGAGTCAGAGACACTCCGATTTCTGAGTCGACGATAATAGGCACGGGAGTTGGAGCTGCTATAACCGGCATGCGGCCTGTGGCCGAAATCATGTTTGGAGACTTGACGGCATTGGCTATGGACCAAATCGCAAATCAGGCTGCCAAGATTCGCTACATGTTTGGGGGACAAGCAAAATGTCCACTGGTCATTCGAACACCTTTCGGCGCAGGCGTCAACATAGCTTCTCATCATTCACAGAGTCTCGAAGCGTGGTTTATGCACGTTCCAGGTCTGTACGTGGCTATTCCCTCAACCCCGCTCGATGCGAAGGGGCTTCTGAAATCAGCTATCCGCGGAGAAAACCCAGTGTTTTTCTGCGAGCACAAACTGCTATATCCCACCAAAGGAGAAATTCCCGAGGGCGAATGTCTTGTTCCCTTCGGCGTAGCAGACGTGAAGAGAGAGGGTGCAGACGCGACCGTTGTGGCTACCTTGTATATGGTCCAAAAGGCTCTGACTGCCGCTCAGACGCTTGCACAAGAAGGAATTAGCGTTGAAGTCATTGATCCGAGAACTCTCACTCCTCTCGATAGAACCACTATTGTCAAATCTGTCAGGAAGACTGGACGAGTCGTGATTGTCAGCGAAGACTGCAGAACGGCAGGGGTGAGTGCAGAAATAGCCGCTGTAGTGGCTGAAGAAGCGACAGACTATCTTGACGCGCCCATAAAGCGGGTCACTGGAACGGATACGCCGATTCCTTTTAGCCCAACTCTGGAGCAATTTGTGATTCCAGGAGAGAAATCCATAGTGAAAGCTGTGAAAGAGGTTATCTGAGTGGCGACCGACGTCTTGATGCCTCGATTGAGCCTTGAAATGAAGGAAGGAACAGTCGGAAAATGGTACAAAAAGGAAGGTGACGCCGTCGAGAAAGGAGAACCTCTCGTCGAAGTAGTCTCAGAAAAAGCGACGTACGATCTTGAAGCACCAGCCACAGGCGTACTGCGCAGAATTACTATCGAGGCAGGAGTAGACGTACCTGTAAACACGGTCCTGGCGGTGATAGCGAGTTCAGATGAACTTGTCCCAGACGTAACCCACAAAGGAGTTGTCTCAACGGATGAAGAACAAGAGAGGAAGGTCTTGGCTTCACCTGCTGCCAAACGTTTGGCAAGAGAGCATGGCATCGACCTGTCACGATTGAGGGGAACCGGACCTGAAGGAAGGGTCGATGAGCAGGACGTGAGGACCCTGATCGAGAAACAAATTGAAGACACAAGACAGGTCAAAGAAATCATCCCGCTCACGAGTTACCGAAAGACTTCGGCAGAAAGGCTCACGACGAGCTTCAGAACCGCGCCCCATAGTACTGTACTAATGGAAGTTGACGTAACTGAAGCAGCGGAGTTAAGGGAACAGCTCAAAGTCTCTTACACGGCTATGATCGTCAAGGCGGTCGCAGGGTCTTTGAAAGAAGTGCCCTTGATAAACTCGACACTTCAAGGAGATTATGTTAAAGTATTTGAAGACGTGAACGTCGGAGTTGCAGTAGCCACCGAGAAAGGATTGGTAGTACCAGTCGTCCACGGCGCCGATAAGAAGACTCTGAAGGAGATTGACGCCAAGATCGTCGAGCTGACAGAAAAAGCAAGAGATGTTAAGTTGTCGAAGGAAGACCTCGAAGGCGGAACGTTTACGATAACCAACCTCGGGATGTTTGGAGTTGACTTCTTCATACCGATAATAAATCCTCCTGAGGCAGCGATTCTTGCCGTGGGACGGATGGCGCAGAAGGTCGTGCCAATAGACAGCAAAATCGAGGTCCGGTCCGTGATGATGCTGAGCCTCGCCTACGATCACCGGATAGTAGATGGCGCGCCTGCGGCTCAATTCTTGAGGAGCGTCAAAGACAAGATTGAGAAACTGTCTGTGCTAAAGCGGTAAGCTGCTTCTTCCTTTCGTCACCTAGCTTCTTAAGTATCCGCATTCTAGGCCTCTGACGATTTGAGAACTGCTTTGATCTTCTGGAAAATCTTAAGTGTCGGGCGGAGGAAAGACCATTGAACCGAAATGAAGGCCGCGGTGTACCATAGCCCAGTAGATATTCGCATTGAAAATGTCAGTGTTCCAGAAGTAGATGACGAAGAGATACTAGTTGAAATGAAGGCTTGCGGTGTTTGTGGCTCGGATCTGATGGACTGGTACCTTAAAACCCGCGCACCGCTTGTTCTTGGACATGAACCCTCAGGGGTGGTTGTAGAAAAGGGAAGAAAAGTCCAGAACTTCGAAGTCGGGAACAGAGTTTTCGTTCATCATCATGTAGCTTGTTTGACCTGTCACTACTGCGTCAATGGCGACTATACGCTCTGCGAAACATTTCACAAAACGAAGATTGAACCTGGAGGGTTCTCGGAGTTTTTCAAGGTTCCAGCGCCTAACTTAAGAATTGACACACTCAGAATACCTGACAGGCTTTCTTTTGAGGAGGCGACTTTCATCGAGCCTGTCGGTTGCTGTATCAGGGCGTTGAACAAATGTGGGCTGAAACAGGGAGATTCTGTGGCAGTGATTGGTGCAGGCTCAACTGGTCTGATCCACACCGCGCTCTCAAAAATCTACGGCTCCTCGATGACGATAACGAGTGATCTTCTTGACTTTCGTCTTGGCTTCGCGAACAAGTTCGGTGCTGACAAAACGGTCAATCCGAAGAGGGAAGATCTGGTGCAAGCGGTGAAGACCGCAACTGACGGGATAGGCGTCGACATCGCCGTCGTTACCGCGCCGAGTTTGGAGGCATACACGGCAGGAATAGAAGTTTGCAGGAAGGGCGGCCGACTGTGTGTTTTCGCTCCAACGGACCCCGACCAGCGTATTGAGCTTAGTCCTGAAAAACTGTTTTTCTCTGAAATGCAGATAACACCTTCCTATTCAACTTCACACTTGGAGACTAGGGCAGCGTTGCGCTTAATAGAGTCAGGCGAGATAAGGGTGAAGGAGCTCATCACCCATAGATTTGGACTTGAAGAGACAGCTGAAGCTTTCAAAACGGCTTTGACCACTGAGAAAAGCTTGAAAGTGATAGTTCTGAACAATCGATGAAGGTGTCTATCATAAGGGTTCGAAACGAGGTGCAAGGAGTCATATTCGACAAGAACAACGGTGGACACGTTTTGCTCGTCCGCAAGCGGGATAGAAGAATCAGGCGTTTCCACTGGAGGTTGCTTAAAGGTGGAATTGACGAAGGTGAAACAAAAGTCGAAGCTCTTCGACGTGAGATTTTTGAGGAAACAGGTTTGAAAAACATCAATATTCTCGAACAGGTTCATGATTACGAGTTTGTGTTCAAGGGAATGTGTCATAGAGTCTCCAGCTTTCTGGTCAATGCTGATTCGGCAGAGCCGGTGAAGCTTCAAGAATCAGAGCTCTCAGACTATGTGTGGGCAAAACCTGAAAATGCCAAGCAACTTCTTTATTGGTACAATGAGCGCGAAGCCCTCAGGAAGTTGGGACAATTCTCAGAGTCATTGTGATACGAACATAAAATTTGAAGGTGTACGATTTGTCGGGCCAAAAGATGATGGCAGCTATGCTATATGGTGTGAAAGACCTCAGAATCCAGGAAGAAGAAATTCCAGAAGTCACAGAAGGCGAAGTACTTGCAAAAGTGAAGGCCGCAACGACGTGTGGCACCGACTTGAAGATCTACCAAAGAGGTTACGTTGAAAAAGTCATAAGACTTCCAACGATCTTTGGACATGAGTGGGCCGGCGAAGTTGTCGATGTTGGAACGAACCTGGAGTGGCCTCAGAAAGGAATGCGCATTCGAGCCGGTAACAGCGCCCCCTGTCTACATTGTGCCATGTGTCAAAAGGGCAAATACAACTTATGTGAGAACATGATTTGGCTCTGGGGCGCCTATGCAGAGTTTATCAAGGTGCCAGCGCGCACGGTTTTGGTGAATACCCAGGAGATTCCCGCTCATGTGGCTTACGAAGAAGCTTCTGTCGCCGAGCCCTTAGCGTGTGTTCTGCACGGTGTTGAAGAAGCAGGAATAAGACTGGGCGACAGCATCGCAATCGTCGGAGCCGGGCCTATAGGGTTGCTTCATTTGCTGACGGTCAAGAGAATGGGGGCCGAGAAGGTCATTATGATTGATCTTGTGGACGAGAGACTTGATTTTGCGAAGAAGTTGGGTGCGGACGAAACGATAAACAGCGGAAGAGAAAATGCCAGTGAAAAGGTTCGAGAGTTTACATCTGGATACGGTGTCGACGTTGCAATCGAAGCGATTGGCCTGCCAGCCACGTGGGAACAGGCTCTAAGACTCGTGAGAAAAGGCGGAACGGTCCTTGAGTTCGGAGGCTGCCCATCGGGAACAGAAATTAAACTCAGCACCGAACAGCTTCACTATGGCGAAACAAAAGTCCTCGGCGCCTTTCATACAACGCCTCTTCTTTTCAGAAAAGCTCTCCATCTTATTTCTTCTCGAACCATTGATGTGAGACCACTGATAACTAAGAGGATGAAGCTTGAAGACCTCAAAGAAGCTTTCGGCATTCTGTCTACGTCTAAGACGGAAATCAAGATCGCGATAGTTCCGTGATTCAGCTATTCTCATTCTCTTCAAAGCTCGTGGCTTTCTTGAACTTGTACGTGCGTTGGCTCATGTGCTAATTCATCCATAAAATCCCGGCGTACCCTATTTTCTTGATCATCTGGGTTTAGTGTCGACGTGATCCTCAGATATGATTCTTGAATCGTCACTATGGGCTCAGGTTGCGCGCGACGTGAATACTAAATCGATATATCTTCTTAGACGCCTACTAATTGATTGAGGCACAGATGTCTGAAGTTCAAGGTTATGTCCTGCGAATCAAGGACGAGAAATGGGTCGAACAGGTTTTTGACATGGCGATTTACTATTCAAACTTGAACAGGAGATGGTCGCCCGGACAGACTGTTCTGTTTGTTCATAAAACCCGATTGGGAGATGCGTTTGTTGGTTATGGGATAGTTTCACATGCGAAACAGAAACGTTACCTGCCTGACGAAGAGAGAGTTCAATGTGAACAGGGCGGTTGGAGGAAAGCTATCGAGTTCAAATACGTTGTGCGTTTTGAAAAACCGTTGTTGGTCAAAGAAACTCTTTTTTCAAATTCGAAACTCCGAGGAAGATACTTCCATGGATTGAAACTCAACCGCGAGCAGGTCGAAGTTGTCGTGCGCAAAGCTGAGGAACTGCAGACGAACCAAAAGTCTTAAAACAAATTGCCTACGAAAGAAGAAAGAGGAGACCAAGAAATGGTTTATTGCACGAAATGTGGCACAAAGAATCCCGATGACGCCAAGATCTGTTCGCAATGCGGCGCGTCACTGTATGCAGTTGGCGAAGGACGAACTGAAACCTACGAACCTTACAGGCGAATGGAGCGCGAATGTTTCGGCATTCCCCGAGGAGGAACAATAGTCTTCATTGCAGTCGGTGCCATCATACTGCTTGCAGGAATCATTGGAATACTTCAACAAGGCAATCTTCTCCCCAAAGACGTCACAGTATGGCCGTTTGTCCTGATGATCTTCGGAATTCTGATAGTGATCGGCGCTCTCTACGGAATGAGCCGTAGGCGCTGAGCTAACTCCCTTTTCTTTCCATTCTGCAGGAGAAACCGCAAGACGCGCAGATTCTATGATGATCCTCTTGGGAAAGAGCTATCCTAGCGAATATCCACAGAAAAACAGCGCCCACAAGAAAAAGATCGACAAACAGACTCTTCGCATACTCGTCCAGTCCAACGATGATTAGGGAACCGCCCACAACGAACAGCAGGTTTGCCAACAATCTGAACAGACCTTTGAATTTTGTCTGGATGAACCCAATCAGGACTCCCGATTCCCCCAGAACTATCGCTGGAACGTTGAATTGGGAAAAACCTACGCCGAGAAAGAAATACGGTGCAGTCACGGCTAACGCAACGAGTGACCCCGCCGCCAAACCGAGGCATGCTGCACAATATACGGTCCCTCTGAATTGTACGGTGTGATCCGAGAATCTTCCGCAGTTTGGATGATGCCCCTTCACCGTTGGAGCAGGGAGGCTCCTCGCATCTAGTTCAGAAATAGGGCGAGAGATACGGGCTTCAGATAGCGACGTGCATTTTCCTGGCAGAAGCGAGGCCATGATACCTCCCACACATAAGGCGACGAAAGCCGTTCCGATAAGCTGTTTCTGCAGATACAGATCCATATTGGTGATGGGTGGAAAGATCATGACGAGAAGCACAAGAACGAGTGCAGCTAGTGACATGGCAATTAGGAATCGAAGAGTATAACTTTGGCATGCTTGGGTTTTCATTCATCTAACCCTGAAACATGCTTTTGAATCGATGCAGGAGTCCTTTGCGGGCCATGTAAAGAGAAACCCTCCTTTTGAGAGCGTTTGTCGAAAAGACAGCGCCCAATTTTCTTTTCAGAGGGCCGTAGAAGCTCCTATAGCATTCGTAAAGCTGTTCTTGTAATTGAGTCTTCGACAACGTCTCAGTGGACATGATTGCGTGGACCATATCGTAGTGTGACCAGTTGAAATCTTCGATCCATCCGTTCTTTTTTGCTTCTTGATAGACTTCGGTACCTGGAAACGGGGTGAGTGCGCTGAAGAATGCAAAATCTGGGTCCAGATTGATTGCGAATTCTCGCTGTTTTTGTATGGACTGAAGGGTGTCTTTTCTCTGACCAATTATGAACATCGCATGTGCAAAGATATCGTTTTCCTTGAGCAGTTTGACGGCAGTCTCGGCGTCGCTTGGCTTAATGTCTTTTCTGAATGTGTCCAAAGTTGATGGTTCGGAGTTTTCAACGCCTAGGAGTACCCAATTGAGTCCAGATTTTCTCAGTTTAGGCAGGGCTTCTCTGTTCCTGATAATGTCGTCACATCTTGCCTGGACAAACCAGGTAATGTCTTCTTGTATTCCTGTCTTAATGATCTCATCTGCGATGTCATTGGCACGTGTGCCCGCACCGAAGTTGTCGTCTGTTAGCCAGATGAAGCTGCTGTCGAAATTTCTGTTACAATATTCCATTTCGGCAGCAATCCTCTCAGGAGATTTTTGTCTCCACTTTCCCTGCCAGTGTCGCCACTGCGTGCAGAAGGTGCATTCGTGTGGGCATCCTCTTGATCCTTCGATTAGGACGTATCGCGCATTGTCTCCGGCCATCATGGAGAAATGGTACTTCTCAACGTTGTCTTTGACTAGATGATAGCCAGGGTATGGCAGTTCATCGACGTTTTCGATTAGTGGTCTGGGAGAATTATGGATGATTTGACCGTTTTTCCTGAATGAGATGCCTTTGACCTGCGGCAAAGTCGCTTTCTGATTCGCCTTCTCGACGAGTTCGGTGAAAGTCTGTTCTCCCTCTCCTCGGACAATTACGTCGATGACGGGATATTCTTCCAGACTCTCTTGAGCTGTGGCCGTAAAATGTTGCCCGCCCGTGACTGTCATAATGTTGGGATCTACCATCTTGGTAGTTTCGAGCGTCCTAATAACTGAGTACGTGTTACATGTGGCCAGTGAGGCCGAGGCAACGACATCTGGGCGGCTGGATGCTATCCGCTTCTCTAGTTCTTTCCAGTCTACTTTTCCTGCGTTGCAGTCGAGGATTTCGATATCTATTCCATTTGTGTTTTTTTCGAGATATGCAGCGAGCTGGATGATTCCAAGCGGCGGTGGCAGATATTCACCCATTACGAAAAACATATCTTTTGGAGGTTCAATGAACATCACTTTCATGCTGATCACTCTGGAACAATAGCTCTTGTATCGACTTTCTTTTTAAACGTAACCGCTGAAAGATCACGAGCAGTGTGAGACGTCAAGGCAGCGATTTTTCGGTAGATTACCGAATTCAGCTGCTTCTTCGCTGGGATGTAGCGGGCAATTGGGTGAATTGTCATTGGCAAAAGAATTTAAATGCAGACTAAGGACTTATGGTTCTGTCATTACCGAAGGGGAGCAGATGGTGAAATACGTTTTCGTAACCGGCGGTGTGCTTAGCTCGGTCGGGAAAGGAATTCTCACTTCTTCTATTGGCAAGATGCTCCAAGCAAGAGGAGTCAAGGTCACAGTCATCAAAATCGACCCGTACGTGAATGTCGACGCGGGCACGATGAATCCGTACATGCATGGCGAGGTCTACGTGACCGACGATGGAGGAGAAACAGACCTCGATCTCGGATGGTACGAACGTTTCTTGGATCTGAATCTGAGGAAAGACAATAACCTCACGACTGGACTTGTGTACAAAGCCGTAATTGAGAAGGAGAGGCGCGGCGACTTTCTAGGCAGATGCGTACAGATCATCCCCCACGTAACGAATGACATTAAACATCGCTTTCGCACCGTCGCCAAAGAATCATGCGCAGAAGTTGTCCTTACTGAAGTTGGAGGAACCGTTGGCGACATTGAAGGACTGCCGTTTCTCGAAGCGATCAGACAGATGCGGTTAGAGGAAGGATATGAAAACACTTTGTACGTTCACGTTGCCCTCGTTCCTGTTCTGGACGTCACGGGAGAAATGAAGACCAAGCCACTTCAGCACAGTGTGAATGAACTTCGCCGCATCGGTATTCAACCGGACACGATTGTGGCAAGGAGTCCTGAAATGATTGACGCCGAGGCGCTCAGGAAAATCGCGCTGTTTGGAACAATACCTGAAGAAGCGGTATTTTGCTCGTACAATGTGGCATCGATCTATCAGGTTCCATTGATTCTGGACGAGCAGGGAATGAGCGATTTCATCTGCAAACGCCTCGGTTTCACTGAACGTCAGAAAGACTTCAAGGACTGGAGGAATTTTGTCGATGCTGTTCTGAAGCCTCAGCACGAGGTTAAGATCGCGTTGGTAGGAAAGTACGCTGGGCTCGCAGACAGCTATGTCAGCATGACTGAAGCATTAAGACATGCTGGAGCTGCGTGCAGAACCAGAGTTCAAATTAACTATTTTGAAGCCGAAAGACTCGAGCAGACTCCTGATTGCGCTGGAGTGTTGAAAGACTATGATGGGGTTTTCGTTCCCTACGGTTTTGGTCCAAGGGGAACTGAAGGAAAAATACTGGCAATCCAGTATGCGCGAGAGCACAATGTGCCTTTTCTCGGAATATGCTACGGTTTGCAGCTTTCTGTCGTCGAGTTTGCTCGTCATGTCTGCGGGTTGGAAGGTGCCAACAGTACAGAAATCAACCCAGAAACGCCTTACCCTGTGATTGATTTGATGCCGGAACAGCGAGGCGTAGAAATCAAGGGGGCCAGCATGAGATTGGGTGCTCACAAGATACTCGTGGAACCGGGAACCGCGGCGCATTCCCTGTACAAGTGCGACGAAATCTATGAACGTCATCGACACAGATTTGAAGTCAATCTTGATTTCTCCGAGACTTTCAAAAAGAACGGACTCGTTTTCTCAGGCAAGAGCACCGATGGGAGGCGAATGGAGCTTCTTGAACTGCCGGACAACTTCTTCTTTTTGGCTTCGCAGTTCCATGGCGAGTTCAAGAGCCGACCTGGAAAACCTGACCCTGAATACTACGGTTTAATCAAAGCATGTCTGGACAAGAAAATGGGTAAGAACAAGCCTGAATTTGACTAAGAGACAAGAGTCCCTATTCGCCTTCAGGGAAGATTTTCATGTGCTCTTGCATCATACATCTGTTCATGACAACAAGCATGCCTGCCTCTCTGGCTGCGATGGCAGCCTGTTCGTTGATAATTCCAAGCTGCATCCAAATGACGTAGGGTTTGTCAAAGCGCTCTTTAAGCTTCACGGCCTGCTCGACTATAGGCGGAACGTCGTCCGCGGGTCTGAAAATATCCACGATCTCTATGGTTTTCTGAATCTCAGGAGGGATGTCGAGCAGACTTTTGTATGATTTCAATCCCAGTATTTCTTTTGCCGTAGGGTTGACTGGTACTATTTTATATCCTTGTTCTTTCAAATATGCGGGAATTCTGTGGCTGTCTTTTGAAATGTCTCGCGACATTCCCACAACGGCAACTGTTCGATACTTCGTGAGGATGTCTTCGATCTCGTCTTTCCTCAAAATTGCAGCTCCTGAGCAGAAATAGGTTCAAGTCTTCTTGTACTTAAGTCATATTGTCTTCTGGGAACAAGCAACCAAAATCACGCGTTTTGCTGTCAAACGCAGATTTTGACTCTTGATTGCATATTCATAATGCTTTATTGTGTACAGGTTTCCTTACATCTTTTTCGAGGTGACAGATCAATGACTCCTAGAATACAACCCTTCATGCGAAGAAAGCCGGGACAGAAGAAACGGACAGTCCATGTGAAAGGACACTACAGACACCTTCATGCTTAGTCTGCGCAGATACTTCTTGATGCTTCTGTGCAGCGTAGCTAACCCTGCTTCCACCCAACGTTCTGTGCAAAGTTTAGCTGAGA
>DATEYW010000067.1:0-2317 GCA_035256045.1 Bathyarchaeia archaeon
AGACAGCGTCTGTTACGCTCATCCGCCAGATGAAGCCCTGGACCTCATCGAAGAGCGCATACGTGCCGGTGATGTCATATATTTCCATCCAATTTGGCTCTTTCAGAGAGGGACAATGAACCACAGGGGCCCGTGCGGCAACGTTCTTGAGAGGATTCTGGAGAATGAAGAAGGAAACTGAGACTCTCGTCATTCGCAAACGACTTTTCTTCACATTGGCCAGTGACTCAAGAGAGTACCTACAGAGCATCTTACCCAATGAAGAGCTAATGAAAGAACTGCGCAGAAGACATGCTGATATCTTCACGTTTCTGGAAAGAAAATGGTGCTGCCCCATAGCTGAACCATCCACAACATGGGCAAGAGCAGAGGACAACATTGCATATCTTAACCTGAAAAGCTATGATGAATGGTGGAAGAACATCGGGAAAAAGACTCGCAACATGATTCGGAAAGCAGAGAAAGTCGGAATAAAGACGGATGAGGCAGTGGCAAACGATAAACTTGCCGAGGGCATATGGAAGATCTTCAACGAAACACCTATCCGCCAGGGAAGAGGTTTTCCACACTACGGAATCTCTCTAGACGATGTGAAGCGAAATCTAGAGTCGTTTCCCAACTCTGCTTACATAGGAGCATATTTGCAGAATGAGCTAGCAGGATTCATTCATTTGATCCATGGTGACCACCTTACGATAATATCACAATTATTATCGCTTCAAAGATACTGGGACAAAGCAGTTAACAATGCGCTGATGGCTAAGGCAATGGAATTTTGCGCAAACAATCACATTGAATGGGTTATGTACGGTAGAATGGGAAATCACCCGACACTGGATAGTTTCAAAGAAAGCAACGGCTTCAGAAAGTTGCTGTTGGCTCGGTATTTCCTACCATTGTCGACTAAAGGCAAGCTAGCAACTAAACTGAAACTGAATAGAGAACTCAAAGACTCCCTTCCACCAAGCATGAAAAAGGCTCTCTTTCCACTCTACAACTGGGTGAGCAGAACAAGAACAAGATTCAAAATGCTTCTAAGACGCAAGGCTACTTAGGTTCTTCTCGAATGCGCGCGCAAGTTGGAAGCCGTTCTACTGAGCAGATTATTTTCAAAATATGCAAAGCTAAAGAACAGGAAACGAAGAAAATAGACTAGGGGTAAAAAGAAAAGACATGAAGGGAATAATACTGCACGGCGGTCATGGAAACAGACTTAGACCACTGACGCACACTGGACCGAAACAACTGATCCCGGTGGCAAACAAGCCAATTTCACAATATGTCTTGGAAGACTTGCGGAATTCAGGGATCAAGGACATAGCCATAGTGCTCGGTGACGTGATGCCGGAAAAAGTAAGAAGCCACTACGGCGACGGGAAAAAATTCGCCGTAAAAATCACCTATATCGATCAACCAAAGCCAGGCGGCATAGCCCAAGCAGTAGGTCTAACAGAAGCTTTTGTGAAGGACGACATGTTCGTCGTCTATCTTGGCGACAACCTTCTTAAAGGAGGAATTTCCCAGTGCGTCACCGACTTCAAAAAGAAGAAATACGATGCCATGATTCTGCTCAGCAAAGTCAAAGAACCACGACAGTTTGGCGTGGCAGAATTTGACAAGAAAGGCAACATTATCAGACTGGTTGAAAAACCACAGAAACCGCCGAGCAACTACGCGTTAACAGGCATATACTTCCTAAAGCCAATGATTTTCAAGATGATAGAAAAGCTGAAACCGTCCTGGCGAGGAGAACTCGAAATTACCGAAGCACTTCAAAAACTGATTGATGAAGGGTACAAAGTCGGGCACCGCATCGTCGACGGATGGTGGAAGGACACCGGAACGATTGAAGACATAATCGACGCCAACATCCTCATACTGGATGAAATCAAACCTTCAATTCAAGGAAAGGTCGAGGACATGTCTTGCATCCAAGGACGCGTGTCGATAGGACGGAACTCCACCATCAAAAAAGGAGCTCTAGTTCGCGGCCCAGCCATCATAGGAGAAAACACAACGATAGAAACCGGCGTCTACATAGGACCGTACACTTCCATCGGAAACAGTGTCCACATTGAAGACGGCGAAATCGAAAACTCTATAATCATGGACAATTGCACCGTGTGCGTTAGTTCGCGTATAGTCGACAGTATGATAGGATCAAACTCAGAAATAGTGACTGATCACAAGGGACCGAAAGGTCACAGACTAATATTGGGCGAGAATTCGAGAATAGTGCTTTGAGGATGGAAAGAATGATAGAGGGAGTTGTAACAAAACCGCTTAAACAAGTCGCCGATGAAAGAGGGTGGCTCAC
>DATEYW010000068.1:0-8117 GCA_035256045.1 Bathyarchaeia archaeon
CTGGCAGTTTTTTCAAAGCGGCCCGTATGTCATCGAGATCAGGTTTGTCTCGGGTTATGGCAATGACTGGAAGTTTAGTTTCTGCACCGAGTTTCTTGAGGTCAACAACGTTGAACCCCGCGAAGGTTATCCCGTCCAGCATCACTACCCTCACTTGCCGGTAGTGTGCCGAATTGACTATCATGGAAGCAATCTTGTCCGTTGCGTCGAAACCGTCGATTTCTACTTTCGTGCTTACTACTCCGTCAAGCCAGTAACCACCACGGAAAACAACGCCGATTACAGGTGCAAAACCCTTTGAATGGGGGATAAAGAAGCCGTCATCAACGCCCAGTACGCGAATTTCCGGCTTGATGATACGGAATCGCTTCATATACAAGAACCACTCGACAGGATACCTGACTATGGAAGATACAGATGTTATAAGCTTAATTAAGGCATTTCAGTATGGATGGTGGGTTTGGGCAGATTCGGTAAGTCTTTCTTTTTTCCGTGGACTCGTAAGAAGTTAGGTGAGGTAACGTCTGACCATGATCTAGCATCCCTTGGAGACGCGTTCGTGAATCTCATCTGTTCCTTGGCTCTTTCAAACCGGAAGGGGCAACCGATGGGGATCAAGGTCAAAGGCCGAGTACTTGCAGCGGCACTTAGGAAAGCTGGATTGAGACAGGAAATGCCTTCTCGGATGTCTACTCACACATTGGCCGACGCCACTGAAGCATTGATAGTCTATGCTTGGCTCAACAATTGCATCAGTCTAGAGCAAAGTGTAGAAATCTTAACAAAAGAGAAGGATTTCGTACAAGGATTTGCTAAACTTCTGACAGCAATAAAAGAGGAACTCACTTTTCCTTGAGAGCTTTGACGAGCTCTTTGCCAAACTCTTTGTTCATCTCACGCGTCTTGTCAATCGCATTCTTGAGGATTTGTTCGGGTTTTGCTTTGCCCGTCGTGCGGACATAGATAAAGGGATTTGAAGCTAGAGGGTGTGGGATATCGTATCCAGCCAAATCCACGTTTTCTTCTTCCAACAGTTTTTTCTGCAGCAGATTTCCAATAGTGTGACCTGCTCCTTCAACTTCGATCTTCAATTCATTCGGAGTCTTCCTGACAACGTTAACTTTCATCTTCAATGTCACCTTTTCTGCGTTCGATCAGACCCTTGCCGTAGTCCGACGCTATCTTCCGTCTCTCTATCCGCCCGCATTTGGGGCAATGCATTCCCTGTCTTTTCGGTTCAAGCAGGCCTCCGCAATTAGAGCAAAAAGCGTAGACAACTCCCAAGTTCTTGTCCTTAGTTGTAAGATGATAGGTTCTATTCTTCTCACTGATCACTTTTGCTCTTACGATATCGCCGGCTTTGCAAATATCGTACATTGAATCCACGTATCTCATGGCAACGTCGGAGACGTGTAGAATCCCGACGAAGGCGCCCTTTACATCCTTGTCGCTCACTTCGAAAATTCGCACACCTGCAGTGTCAGATTGCGCATTCGAAACTTGTCCCACTACCGTGCTTCCGGTTATAGGCACCTTCGCGCCCTGTGCTAGTTGGTGGACTGAGACTTTCTTGTGAACAAGATCAATGAGGACTCTGCCGATGACTCTTGAGTAGATTACGCCTTCTTTGACGTAAGTACCTGCGTCAGGTATGAATTCTTCGATGACGCCGAGCCTTTCGCCTGGCACAACTAGCAGGCCAGTCTTTTGGTCATTTGACTTTGAACTCATGTTGAAACCACTTTTCTAGCACTGACTCGCAAACCAAGCGCGTATGCGTTGCAGAGTGCGGCAGTCCTATTGAACGATTATAACTGTACTTTCCATGCTTCTCAATAAACCTTTTCATCGAAAACCTGATAGCTCCTGAGAGATTCCACTATTTGAAGTCATTTCTTCCGAAGGACGTAAAGGTCGACTGCAAACTCGTGTTTTTGCTTAGTATGAAAATCGAACATGTGCGGAATCGTCATCAAAAGAGCGTAGACGGAATCCACCCTTCCCCCGTTTTCCTCAACGAACTTTTCCATGAATGAAGAAGCTGGAACCCGCATTGCTCCGTCACTGCACATTTTCAATTTCTTCACGAGTGTGACCTCATCACGAGGTCTTTTGTGAATCGAATAGACCACGTCGCCCAGCTTCAGGGCTTTGGCGATGAATTTTCTATCTGCATGCCTTCTCTGGACTCCGAAGGGAGGATTTTGCAGCACGGTGTCAAAATGTCCGTTAACAGAATCAATATCAGATATGAGCCATACGGTCCTGTCGTTCAAGCCGATCTTTGCAGAACTCCTAAAGGCCGCTTCCACTGCCTTCTTGTCTATGTCTACGCCCACAACTTCTTTTGCGCCTAGAAATGCTGCTCCCAAAGCCAGTCTGCCAGTTCCGCAGCCCAGATCGATGACTCTCTTGCCCGCGATGTCTTCGTGATAATACCCTGCGACATAGAGCATCGTTGCAGCAGTGTCAACTGAGATCGTGTACTGTTCAAGGTCAGGAGTGGGGCTTGAGTAAGGCTCGATCTGGGAAAGCATTCGCTCTAGATCTAGTTTTCGAACAAGCCTCTTTTGCATAACTCTTCCCACGACAACTTGCCTGTTACAACCAGCGTTTCATTAACAGTCAAAACAGGCTTTCTAAATCTGTCCGCATCGTCCAACGATACGCGTGGACAAGCCGTGTTTACGAAAGCGTCGATCGTCGGAAACTCCATGAGGACTTCGGGAGTGATCTCTTTTGCAGCAAGCATGCAAGGTGATTTGCCCGTTTCTTCGAGCGCCTGCTTCATCTGCAATGCCGTTTCCCATCTCTTCTGGCCCGGTTTGGTTCCCACCAGAACCGCAAAGGTCTTCGCTTTTCTCGCCTGCTCAATGATTGCCCAACGTTGTTTAAGCGTTTTTTCAGCTTCATTTTCCACGGAGAAAGCCCTGTCTTCAAAGGGGTCGGCTACGACGGTCGGTTTAGAAGTGGAAAGGGCAACACCCAGAGCGTGAAAAACCCCGCCGCCTATGAAGAGGAAGGCGTCTATGTCTTTGACGACAGAGACAGCATTGCTGTAGTCGCAGCCGATAACCTGTCCCGGATACGTTAGCCGTCTTGTATCGCCCACGACGACGGTCTTACCCGTTCGAGTCAAGATTTCTCGAACCTCGTCGAGTGTTTGAACGTGTTGGACGTTGGTAACCAGTCCAATTCTATGCCACTTTGTCAGTAGATGGAGAGCCTTTTCGACAGCAGAATTCACTGGAATAACCGCGCGTGCCTCCACGTAGAGTGTTGGAACACGCTCATATTTGACGAGTTTTGAATGCCCATAATGAACTAGCAGATCCACGCCGAGGCTTTCGGCTTCAGCTATAGCTAAATCACAGGCACCGTAGCAGGGGTCGGCGGAAATCACTGGTTGTACTCCGAGTTTTTCAATTGCCTTTGCTATGTTTGGTGCCTCAGGCTTCAAACCCTCTGGAAGCTGAATGAGAACGCGCTTCGCCCCGAGTTTGCCAATTGCCTGTTTGACTCTCTCCTCTTCAAAGTCAAAGTTTTTCAATTAAACAGGCTCCAGATCCTCGAGCAACCTTCGGTTTGGTAAGAAGAAAGAAGAATATAGAGTCTAGGGTGCCCATTCCCACGGTTGAACGGGCTTCTTGACTGCGTGTCCGTTGGCTTTTTCGGTCAAGTCAGAGAGTTTCTCAAGAATTATCTTTTGCTCTATGCTCGCAACAAGTTTTCTTGTGGAGACGACCGCATCATTGTTCACGGAGATACTGTCGATTCCGACTCTTACGAGAAATTCTGCAAAGTCCGGCAGATTTGACGGGCCTTCCCCACATATGGAAACTGTTGCACCGTTTTCATGAGCAACTCTGATCAAGTGGGCGATGATCCTCTCTACAGCCGGGTCTCTTTCATCGAAATATCCCATTAGTCCCAAACGTTCTGAGTCTCTATCGATCATTAGTATGCCTTGCGTCATGTCATTCGACCCGATTGAAAAGCCATCAGCGAGTTTCGAGAATTCGTCAGCCAATATAGCGATAGAAGGTGTCTCAGCCATGAACCACACTTTGAAATCTTTGGATCTTTCCAGTCCTTCCTGCCGCATTATCTCAAGTACCGCTTTGGCTTCCCACAGTGTTCTAACTACTGGAAGCATTACCCAAACGTTCTTCAAACCCCATTCTTTTCGGCATTTGATTATCGCCTTGCACTCAAGTCTGAAAGCTTTTTCGTACCATTGACTTATGTAGCGGCTGCAACCTCTCCAGCCGAGCATCGGGTTAGCTTCAACGATTTCGTATTTTTCTCCGCCTTTAAGTTCTCTGTACTCGTTGGTTTTGAAGTCACTGAAGCGAACGACTACTGGACGCGGCTGGATTGCCCTTGCGACCGTTGATATTCCGTCTGCAAGTTTGTCGATGAATTCTTGGCTTTTTCCTGTCTCAACGTATTCAACAGGATGTGTACCGATGTAGCTGGCCAGAATGAACTCCGTGCGCATCAATCCGATGCCTTCAAAAGGCAGGTCTTTGTAGTCGTCGATTTTTTCTGGAACACCTAGGTTCATGTAGATCTTCGTTGCCGTTGTTGGGACCGCTTGGAATGTTCCGCCAGCGGCCACTGCTTGGGCTGATGTAACACCTGCGGCAGAAGAGAGCTGTGCAGTGAGTGACGCAACTATGCCTTCATAAACAACACCGCTCTTTGAGTCTACGGTATATTCCTTACCGGTGACCATTAGTTTGGTCGCTTTTTCGGTTCCCACAACGCACGGTATGCCTAATTCGCGACTGACGATGGCTGCGTGACAGGTTACTCCGCCTTTGTCAGTGACTATTGCGCCTGCGAGTTTCATGAAGGGCACGTAATCAGGGTTTGTCATGTCAGTAACGAGTACATTTCCCTTTTTCATGACCTTCGCAGCTTCCTGCGGATTTGAAACAACTCTTGCAACTCCGATTCCAAAGCCACGTTTACCCGCAGCGATTCCCTTGATCACAACCTTCAGTTCGGTTGGTTTTGCCACTCCGACTTCGCTCTCAGCAGGAGCCTCTGGGGGCTTTTGACTCCAAACAGTCTCGGGCCGAGATTGAACTATGAAAGTGTTACCCGGAGCAGAGATGTCTCTGTCGATCGCCCACTCGATGTCCTGTGGTTTGCCATAATGTCTCTCAATTCGTTTAGCCAACTCCGCGAGTCTCATCACTTCCTCGTCTGTTATGCATGGCGACTCCTGCAATTCTGCGGGAACCTCCTCATGGATTGTGTGTCCCGTTTTCGGGTCTCTGATGTACTGAACTGTTTTCTTGGCCAATCGTCTTTCAACTATTTTCATTGATTCCTTGTCAACGACAAAATCGTCAGGAGTAACAGAGCCAGACACGACGGATTCGCCCAGCCCGTGGTTACCTTCAATGACTATTTGGCTTTGATCGCCCGTGACCGGGTTCATTGTGAACATGACACCTGCAGCTCTGGAATTGACCATTTTCTGCACTCCGACACTGATGAAGACCTTCTCGTGCGCGAATCCTTTCTCGTTGCGATAGAAAATGGCGCGAGGAGTAAACAAGCTTGACCAGCACTTCACTGTATGCTGAACTAAACTCTTGACACCTCGAATATTCAGGAATGTTTCTTGTTGTCCAGCGAAAGAGGCGTCGGCAAGGTCTTCTGCAGTTGCGCTTGACCGTACAGCCACGAAGACTTCCTTTGTTTTCAGTTTTTTGTTCATTTCTTCGTAAGCGTTTTTGACGGCGTTTTCGATCTCTCTCGGCATCGGTGTCGATTCAATGAGTTCACGAATCTTTTTGGAAGCCACTTCATATTGTGCTGGATCATCTTTGTCCTTCACCGTTTCGTCTATGATTTCATAGATTTTCTTGGCTATGTTGGTTTCTTCGATGAATTTCTTGTAGGAATAGGCTGTTATCGCAAACCCAGGCGGAACTGGTATGCCAGCGTTTATCATTTCTCCCAGATTGGCGTTTTTCCCTCCAACTGACGGAATATCTGTCTTTCTCAGTTGTTCGAACCACAATGCCAATTCACGTTTCATTTCACTCAGCGACATTTTCCTCCTCAACTTTCAGTTTTTCAATTACTATTCTGCAGGGCATTGGAAGCTTGGCACTTCCACGTTTCAGACACTCTTTCATGAGGTCCACATATTCATGATTAACAAAGACGCTGATAATCGTTTGACCTGGTCTCACGCGCGCTGCCGTTCCTATCGGCTTGCCAAATGATCTGCGCATGCCATCCTGAAGACGATCTGCGTGTGCGCCAAAGATCATCTTGTTCTCACGAAGAATAGTGTGCGGATAAGGATAAACCTGCAACTGGTAGTTGTTGACGAGTTTTTCCATCAATAAACGGTTCGTAGCAATACGTGCGGCTTCCAAGGCGTTGTGACGGATCTGAGCCGATTCGAGAGAGATGAGTTTGCCTTCATATTCAAAATCGGTTTTTGTGTCACCCATCGTGAACTTGGTAATCTTGGGTTGCGGAAAACCTCTGATAAACTCTCTTCGGGTGTAGTTTTGTCCTTTCACGGCCCTGTAATTCTTCGCACGCATTTCTATTCCCCCTTGCCATACCTGAGAAGCTATATTTAAACATTAACGGCGAAAACCGCGATGGACCGACAAGCAGTAGACCTGCTTTTTGCGTAAGCTTGTTCTGAGTTTTGAAGTTGGCATAGGTCACTGTCTTCTCAGAAAACCTGCTGGAGTCAAGGTGGCAGTCTTTTGTTTCTCAGCCAAATCTTTGCGAGTTCATCGAAGTTTGGAAAGACTTTCTTGAGAATAGGAAGGTACATTTCTATTTCTTCTTCTCGCATGTACTGGAACTGGTATTCTCCCATGTACGGAGAAGGTTCACCTTCTCTGGTCACAAATTCCATATGCATGAATGGGTCTCCACGTTTGATGATTATCGGATGGTGGTCATTGCTCAAGTTGACGAGTTCCAAAGCCAACCTTCCGATGAAACCACTATGGACCTTTGCAGCGTTTAGGAACGACAGACCCATTCGTCCGTATTTGCTTTTGGCCGTCAGATGAGCCACCAGATTGGGAGGGGTAAACACGATTTCATGTGATATGAGATTCTTGTGTTCCATGTAGTGAAGCGTCGTTTCCTCGCTGACGGTTAAAACATATCCGTCGCCGTCAAGGAGATTATAATCATGTGGATATACCACCTTGTAATTTTCAATCAGCTCTTTAACTCGGTCTTTTCCCAATACGCACATTTGCCGTAAACCTCAACTTTTCTAGCAATACAAGGCTCTGATGTTATATACTTTTTGACAAAATATAGAAGCATGAAATGAAAGCTTTGAAATGCCACCACTGTCAAAACGATGCCATATACAAATGCCGTCTATGTGGGCATCTCCTATGCTCTGAACATACAGAGTTCAGAATAATCTGCCCTGAACACAAGAAGAAAGCGACGCTACGTTACACGATCAAGGAAAAAGCATCTTGCGACAATGCGGAAATTCGACAAATTGTGGAGAAGCTTTGGGGAGAAGACGAACAGCTGACTCATGACCGGACTTACAATGTTCCAAATCTATCAGGATACATCGTGAAATCTAAAGGAGCACTTATTGGTTTTGTCTCAACTGGAGAGATAGACGACGACATCTTGATCGTGGCGTTGGGTGTTCTACCTGAATATCAGAGTCTAGGCATTGGGAAAGCATTGGTCAAGAAAGTTGAGGATGTGGCCTCCCGAATGAAAAAGAAGAGACTTTTCGTGTCAACGTCAAATGATGATTTGCCAGCCTTGGCATTCTACCAGACGAACGGTTTCCAGATCTATGAAGTGAAACCTAACGTCATCGCAATGAAACACGGAAAAATCATCAGTGGTATTGCCGGGCTGCCCGTCAGAGATGAACTCAGGCTACAGAAAACAGTCCAAGGAGAGAAAAATAAGACTCTTCAGAAAGACTAGACTCTTTTCAGAGAAGATTCCAGCAGAATATCGGTGACAGCTTGCGAGGAAGCAATGATTTCTGGGGACAGACCCTCTCCGAAATCTGCTGTTTTGGGCTGAATGAGCAGCAAAACGATGCGGGCTTTTGTCGTTGCTGCAAGGTATTC
>DATEYW010000069.1:0-6990 GCA_035256045.1 Bathyarchaeia archaeon
GATTTTCGCTGGGGAAAAACTAAACCGAACTCTTAGAGTTGTGGCCTTCGGCTCAGAGGAACTTGGACTGCGCGGTAGCTTCCATCACGCCGAAAACCCTGAGAACCTTAAGAATCTTAGACTCTGTCTCGACTATGACGTGCACGGAATTCTGCTTGGAAACCTGAGCGCAACAATATTGGGGCCAGAAGACCTCAAATCATACATAACCTTCATCGCAAAAGAGTTGGGAATTCCCATCCAAACCACAAGCGAGCTGGGAATGGGAGGTTCGGACCACATGCCCTTGGCTTTCTACGGTGTTCCTTCCATCATGCTGTCACGCGCAGGAGGAGCAGCCCAAGTTATGCACACAGAGCTTGAAGACCTGCGCTGGTGCGGTTCAGATGCTTTCGTTTCCGTCGGTAGGCTAAGCCAGACATTGCTTGAACGTTTGTTGGAGGCAGAGGAACTGCCATTCGAGAAAAAGATTCCAGAAAACATAGCAAAAGCACTGGAGAAGAGATTTGAAGACGCAGGGATCAAAAAGAAAGCAAAAGAAGCCTCAAAGTGATGCATCCGTTAAGGCGCGTCTTCTCTATCTTAGATCTCAGTTGAAAAGAATAGATGGCATGTAGCTATGAATGATCCAGACATGCAGTCTTGGTCAATGGCGCTCATTTTTCAAGCTCGAGACCTGCGTGTCGCCACCAGCGTTTTCCACCTTTGAAATCCAGAACCTCTTTGTAGCCTAACTCCAAGAGTTTTCTTGCGGCTTTCGTGCTGGCATGACACGTATAACTCTCACAGTAGACAACGATTTTTTCTGTCTTCTTGAGTTTCTGTCCAGCACCTTTTTCCAGCTCATTCAACGGAAGATTAATGGCTCTAGGGATATGTCCTTCTTCGTACTCTTCGCTGGCAAGGACTTCAACAAGTTTGAAGTCCTCACCGTTGGCAAGCATTTCCAGAAGGTCTTCCAGAGTGATGAACTTCAGTTTCGCCATTCAAAACGCCGTTGTATCAAGCGCATTCAATTTCTTAAAGATATTCGCAGTCTTCTTTCAGAATTCTCCGTAAAAGGTCAACGCCAGCATCATCATTCGGCATCATGCCTGCCTCTCGCAGACGCTTCAACACTTCAACCCAGTTTCTGTCAGCCAAAAAGACCTTTTTGAAGATCGGCAACGCCTGATCCAACTTCCCTTTGAGGGCCATCTTGAATGCACTCCAAAAGGCTATTTCAACATTGTCCCCGGCAAGCTTGATTGCTTCGCCATATTCTTTCATAGCTGTTTCAACATCATTCTTCTCAATCGACGCGTCACCAGCGTTCATGTGAATGTAGGCGCGGGCCACGGTGAGTAGCCGCTTCAGCTCGTCAATAGGTTCTGGATGATCTTCAACCCGAAGGTCTACAACACGATCCGCCCAAGGCTTGCCGGATGATTGTGCTTTGACAATTATCATCGCTGCTGACTGTTTTCCTCGAATGTCGCCTCCCACGTTCTGTGCCGCCTCAAGAGCCGCCATAATTCTATCAGCAAGGTCTCCTCCAGCCATTTCGAATGCTGATGCCATTGCGTCTGGCACCTTGTCTGTCAGCATGAGGTTTGCCTGTACGCTGTAGCTGTTTCCTATCCTGTGTCCCGCGAACTGGACACAGCGTTTTCCTGTGTGAACTGCGACGTTACCCTTGGCGTCAATCATGGCTACCTGCCGTACGGCTTCACCCGAGTCAGCAGTGGTCAGCTCATTCAGTGCTTCAAATGGTGATTTGCCGCGTCGCATGAGTTCAAGTCCCTTTGGGCCATAGGCCGGATCTATGAAAGATTGTGTGGCCACGGCGCCTACACCTGCTTCGACCCAAGGCACGTCTGCTCCCACGCTGAACCAATGGGATTGCACCGCCACGCCTATTTCTCCGGTTTTTGGGTCACGGGCTACAATGGAGAAAGTGTGCACTGGTCGTAATTGTGTCAGCGAATTATTGTCATGTGCATGCGATCGGTGTGTCTTTTTCTTTTTTTCATTTTTGTTCTTCTGCAACCTAGGCATAGTTGGAATTCTCCTTGAAAATTGATTGCGCATTTCTCTCGTTAAGGTTTGGCGTGAGCCGGTGCCTTTTTCCGGAAGTAGTTCTCCAGAGGCTTCCAGTAGAATTCGCTCCATCCTTCTTTCAAGTCTTCAGCTTGTTCAGCTGGAACATCCGAATGAACCATCGATATTTCAGTGCCCTCTTTCACCTTCTTAAATGCCAGTTCTAAACGCGAAGGCGGGTAGTCTTCCGGCCATTCCGTGGTGACCCATTCTTGAACTATTTTCTTACCTTTCTCCAGTTCGAGGTTTTTTCCAGAGATGTATCCATCCCAAGCTGTGAACTTTCCACCGATCTTCGGATCGCAAGTTGCTTTGCTGCCAGTGAAGGCCGAATGTATCTTTGCATCCATAAAAGCCTCATACAGTGCGTCCGGTGAGGTTGGAATGATTATCTTCTCCTTTATCGTCTTGATCTTTGTTGGCACTTTCATCCCCTTAGAGAAACTTTGCCGCGCTCATATTTAAGTAGGGAGATTAGACGCCTAAAGAAGTAGTGGTTGATGAAGTGGCGAATTTCGCATGTCTGCAAATCGACTACTTGTTGAAGGCTCTGGCAGGATAGCCCACCTGTTCGCTTATCGGTTCTGATTTTCCCATTCTTGCGAAAGGTCTTCCCATGACTTCTCTGATTTGAGCGGCGACCTTCAATGGGCTTCTGACTTTTTCCATCCTTATGTCGCTGTCGCCTTGAGTGTGAATAACGATGTCTCCTGAACCCACTATTCTTGCGGAAATCGATCTGACCACTTCCAAGTCTGAGAATCCTGAAGGGGCGATGACGAATGACTTGGAGGTTACGATGCCGGCTCTTATTTCCAATCCGTCTTCCCTTAGGATATAGGAGTTGGAAGCTCTCAGCAAGAGTGGCCGGGCAGTGCTGACAATCCATGCTGTGAACAACGCCAAGACTGTCCAAAGTATGATCGGCATTATTGGAGCTGAAAAATAGGCGAAGCTGAATAAGAACTCGAACCAAAAAGTCAAGACTGCCACAGCTATGACTGTTATGCTTCTACTCAGCACTGCAGGCAGCACCCAAGGTCTGCCGATCCAAAGTGCTCGGGACACCGTCTTAATCCTCCTCACCTGCGGTCATGGTCTTCTGAAGTCGCCCCCAATCGCGCCATGACAGTTTCGAAATCACAAAAGGCAGAATCATCGCCAAAGCCAACACCGTCAGGTTCCAAGGGTCACGCGTCGTCGTAGGTATGCCGGCGTAAGTCATGACGGTAAATATGAGCATCGACAGACCGGCGACGGCAAATCCGATGGCATAGTAGAATGTCAAGTGTTTCATTTTGTGCTCACTTTTCATTGTCTAATTCTGCCGACGTTCGTATTGAAGAGACTTATGAAATCGGAATGCAGATTGACAATATGGAAAAAACAGGCAGATCAGTGGGCAGACAAGACGATAGCCGTCGTATCTTGGCCCACCAGGATGGCAGCAGTTGGTTTTGTCAGTTCTCTAAGGCGGTTTTCAACTGTCTTGCAGACATTTGATCTTACTTCGTCACTGTTCGTGGACGCGATTTCTGCCAGTTTTCGTGCAAGTTTGTCGTCGCCTAAGGTTTTCTCAAACCAGTTGTGAAAGTCACTTCTTTGAAAATGGAACAAGAGGCATTCCGATTTGACGGATTTGACTTTGTCTAGAAACTCAGTGAGGTTTTTGGCAAATTCGCCGGTCGGTTTTCCGACGGCCTCGTAGAAGTAGAAGGCTTCGGAATCTTGTACTGTTCTTAGGAACTTGACAGATTCGGCGTTGAAATGTGGATTGCCGTTGTTTTCTGTTCTCCTGCTTCTCTTAGACGTGGTTTTCTTCATTCTGGTCACCGTTTGGAATAATCGTTGACTTGCATCTTACGACTTAATAAAGGTTCTCTATCAACTGTAGAACTCCTGAACAGGCACACTGATTCAAGAATCCCTTTCAAACAAAGTCGACCAATGAATGTTTTCAACTACGTCTAATCTTCTCGCTCTACTTAGTCACTCAGTGTACGCTGATCCAGATTGGGTTGGGTCCTATTTTGCTTCTCGCAGGAATGCCGATGTACTTCAAATACTCGCCTCGAAAGGAAATCGCCGAACCCAAAGTCATATTGCTTTCGTCTGAAGCAGTCATGAGGCGAGCAAGCAGGCAGGAAGAAAAGTTCTTCGCGAATGTTCTGCGGCACAAAATCACTTTTATCGAAGGTTGAGGCGGCAAGAGAAGCCCACAGACAAGTGATAAGTCGCCAATTTGAGTCCTATACTCACTATTCTTCTTGCGTAGGAAGAGGAAACTGTAGGTCTTGTCCGCCTGAGAAAGAGTCTGTGTGATTTCACTTGGCAGTACGATTATTTTTCTACTTCATTGCCTGTCGTCTCGACTGCGATGGCAGTTTTTCGATCGCATATCGGAGAGCTGTTCTCGACATGTCTCTCTTGTGTTTCATCACGTACTCGAACACTTCGTGCGGATACTTGTTGCTCGCCTCTTTGAGCATCCAGCCGTATCCTTTCTGTACCATTACATCTTCATCAGTAAGCAGAGAGTCTGCAACCTCAAAGACATCTTTGAGACTCTGCTTCTTTCTGACTGAATAAATTAATACGACCGCGCTTGCGCGCCTCATCCACCTGTTCTCAGATTTAGCCCACAACTTCACTCTTGGAAGGAACTGTGGAAAGCGATGGATGAATGCTCCTAACGCGTGTGTGCACAAGTCATCGCAGCCTCCCCAACCACGCACGTATTTTTCCAACCAGGTCTCGAAGAGAACGAAATCGTCAATCGCAAACTCTTTCCTGATTCTATATGCCCACTCAAATGCTATTGTTCTCAACTCGACTATGCCCTGCTCCAATAGCATATTGCAGTATTCCAGAATCCGTTTCTTGTCTTCCTTCTTCACCTTCTGATAATATTTGGAACTGATTCCCCTTACCAGCCGCGCTGGAATCCCATACATTACCGAGGGCTCATTGTACTTTCTCTCCCACTCGATCCGTTTCTGCGCCTCAACAGGGTCGACGAGCTTTTTCAGTTCTTTCTTGATCTCTTCGATCATCATTCATTCAGCTCTCTGAGAAGACTAGTAAGCTGCGACAATTTCTCCAAAAAAAACTGTGTGAAAATCACGTTTTGGATAGAAGGTTTTCTTCACTTTTTCAGGCACAAGTTTTGAGTTAACTTTCAGTTTGTGAATGACGCGGCATTCATAATGAATTTTGCATTCTTTGATAACGGGAACCTTGACTTTCTTTCCCATTATCAAGTGCATCTTGCTTTCCTTGAATTTGTCGTGTTTCCTGCCAGTGACCGTCCCGCAGTGAGCAACAATATTGTTCATCCGCTCATCGGGAACGTTTACTGTAAACTCGCTGGCTTCCTCGATAAACTCGTGAGTGAACCTCGAAGGACGCACAAGCACAACGAACACTTTCTTTCTCCACATGACTCCGATGTAACCCCATCCGATCGCCATCACATTGCTCTTACCATCCTTCTTGGTTCCAACTAGCAACAGACCAGGATCTTCCAGTTTTCGAAGAGTCTCTGCAGCAAACTCGTCAAACATTACAAACCATCCGCTAGCACTATACACCATGCGTTTTAAAAGACTTCTCACATTGTGTGTCGATTCAAATCTTCTATCCAGTCCATCGTTTTCTGAACCACTTCGTCCTCTTTTTTTCTGAAAATGTGGTTCGCCGACTCAATTACTGACAGGTACTTGGGCTCGTTTGCCGACCTGTAGACTTCCTCAGCTTCGTCGACCCCGACAATCTCGTCGCTTCGGCCGTTGATAACCAATAGTGGTATCCCCTTCAACCTTGAGGCAGCTTCACACTCGTTCAGCATCATAAGCTTCTGTCTGAGATACTTCGGCCGCAACTTTATCCCGTAAACTTCCATCTTGAAAATCCTGCCGAGACCTAAAACGCTGTCAACCTTCGAAAGGGCAAGAAACAGTTGCAGACGGAACTTGCCTGTCCTGTTTCTGATGAATTTCTTCACGTTGTAGTCATGATTCTTTGGAACCGACCAAAGCACGAGCCCCTTGACTCGCTTCTCGTTCTGCAAAGCGTACAACGAAACGGCACCTCCTAGACTGTGTCCCACAACAAATATCCTGTCCGGAAGAACGTCTGGCCGTGCTGCAAGATAGTTCAAAGCGCATTCTACATCAGTCTGTTCTCCAAACCCGTAATCAAACTTTCCCATACTCCTGCCGACACCTCGAAAATCAAAGAGCAACGCTGCAAAACCGTTTTCGGACGCCGTTGTCGCAAGTTGAGAGTAGATTTTCAAGAGATGAAACCCTCTTGCATTCATGCCATGACAGATCAGAATTGCGGGTGCAGGAACCACACTGGGAAGGTAGGTCTCGCCGTATAGCTTCACGTTATTTTCACATTGGATCCATGTCTCTTCTATCTTCACGCATCGACCATCCGTGCACAGTCTTTTTTGCTTATGTTGTACTGAAGGCCTCTTTTCCTTTACTTATCCCTCGCGCTCCTGTGTAAAATCGTTTTCCTGTGTCCGCGTTTACTGGAAACCGAAGTCGCCCGCTATTTTTCGCTGTTGACAGACAGTTTTTGTTTCAGACGTTTGTATTCTGTAAGCAAGTCTCTGCCTCTCCCGTTGAGTGTCGTGCTTCCTCCGCCTGATTTGCCGCCTCTATGCTTCTCGACGACGGGTTCGCCTATGACCTTCTCGATCTTTCTTAGGTAGTTCCAAACATAGCGATATGACATGCCCAGTTCTCTCGCGGCTCTCAGAATGGACTTTTCCTTTTCGATAGACTCCAGTATATTGGCTCCGCCTTCACCTAAAGCTGGCTTGCCTTCACACTCAATCCAGAACTTGAAAGAAGGCTTCAACTTCTTTTGGGAGGTCATGCAAAAATCAATGTTAACAAT
>DATEYW010000070.1:0-4025 GCA_035256045.1 Bathyarchaeia archaeon
GCAAGTTTCTTTCATCAGGTTCCAAAACCTCAAAACCGCAAACAATCCAGTGCCACTGAGTAATTTGCGAATGCTTCGAGGCGTCAAAATGCTTTCAAGAAAAGGGTTCTACGTGGACAAAAACATGGCTGAAAAGCTCATTTCAATGATGGAATAAGCTGAATCGGAATTGTTTCCTTTCACAAGCATTCTGGAAATCACTGCAAAAAGTTAATACGTGTCGGTTTTTACATGCATGTAGCTCATCTTTAGGCAGTGGAAACCTAGAATGAAATGCAAGTTGAAAATTGAACTCTTACAGAGTTGTATTCGAAATTCTCATGCTAACGTAAAGAAGGTTTGATTATGGTAAAGTATAGGCAGACTGAAGAAATTCAGAAGTTGATGAGTTTCACAGAAATGATCCGCAACACGAGCATCATCGCTCACGTGGATCATGGTAAAACAACATTGTCTGACAGCCTTTTGGCCGCCGCAGGCATCATCAGCGAACAAAGAGCCGGTCAACAACTGGCATTAGATTCTTGGGAACTTGAACAAAAGAGGCAGATGACCGTCTTTGCCTCCAACATCAGTTTGGCCCACACTTACAAAGGTCAAGATTATTTGATCAACCTGATCGACACACCAGGCCACATCGACTTCAGCGGCGCCGTAACAAGAAGCCTGCGTGCCGTCGACGGCGCATTGGTCGTCGTTGACGCGGTTGAAGGTCCGATGACTCAGACTGAAACGGTTTTGATGCAAGCCCTGCGTGAAAGGGTGAAACCGATTCTTTTCATCAACAAGGTAGACAGGCTGATCAAGGAAATCAGGCTGACTCCAGATGAGATTCAGAAGAAATTCGCAAAAATAATCGCGAGAGCCAACAACCTCATAGAAAAATACGCCCCGCCTGAACACAAGAAAGACTGGCAAGTCAAAGTAGACGACGGTTCAGTCGCGTTCGGCTCAGCCCTTCACAAGTGGGGACTCAACCTTCTGCACATGAAAATGAAAGACGTGACTTTCAAAGAAATCGTCGACGCCTACAGCGGAGAAAAGATCGACATAGACAGAAAAGTCGAAGCCCTAGCCAAGAAAGCACCGTTGGCCGAACCCATACTCGACATGTTCATCGAACATTTACCCAACCCGCTGCAAGCTCAGCCTTACAGACTAAGCCAAATCTGGCCAGGCGAACCAGATAGCCCTGTCGGCAAAGGAATGGCCGAAGTCGACCCCAACGGTCCATTGCTAATGTGCGTCTCAACGATTGAAGTCGACACGCACAGCGGAGTCATCGCAATCGGACGAGTCTTCAGCGGAACCGTAGCCAAAGGCAAAATGGTTCAACTCATAAGCGCCAGAACAAAAGGCCCGATACAGCAGGTTTACATGAGCATGGCTGCAGACCGAGTCATCATCGACAGAGTTCCAGCCGGAAACATCGCCGCACTCTCAGGCCTGCCTGCCATGCACGTGGGCGAAACCGTCGCAGAAGACGGAGTCGAAACCAAAGCGTTTGAAGGCTTGAAATACGTTTCAGACCCAGTGGTCACCGTTGCCGTCGAACCGGCAGACGTGAAAGAACTTCCACTTTTCGACAAAGTCATGCACAAATTGACAACTGAAGACCCCAACCTGCGCTTCATTATAAACAAGGAAAGCGGCGAATACCTTCTCAGCGGCATGGGCGAACTTCACCTAGAAATCACAGCTTACAGAATGCAAGAAGCCAACTTGAAGGTCAAAATCAGCAAACCCATCGTTAACTACCGAGAAACAATAAGCCACAACTACAACGGACCAGCCATTATGGGAAAGAGCCCCAACAAACACAACAAAGTCTGGATAACCATCGAAAAACTGCAGGAAGACATCATTGAAGCAATCAAGTCTGGCAAACTCTCCGAAATGCAGTCGAAAGACGATAGAGTGAAGCTACTCAAAACTTTCGGCTGGGAAACTGACGACGCCAAAAGCGTCGTAGCAATTGAAGGATACAACCTCCTCGTAACCAGAATCAAAGGAAGACAATACGTCGACGAAATAATGGACCACGTCAAATCAGGCTTCCGCGAAGCTGTCGCGACATCTGTCTTGGCCAAGGAACCCGCTTATGGACTGAAAGTGAACCTTGAAGACGTCACAGTACACGATGACCCAGTTCACCGCGGACCAGCACAAATACTGCCAATGACATGGCGGCCAATATGGTGCGCATTTTTGCTGAGCGACCCCAAACTGCTTGAACCGTTGATATCTTTCGAATGCAAAGTGCCCAACGATTTCGTCAGCAGCATCATCGCCACAGTGCAGAAACGCCGCGGCAAGATTCTGGACATGGTCAACGAAGAAGACATGATAATCGTCAAAGCTGAAATGCCAGTTTCCGAATCTTTCGGCCTGGCTGAAGAACTGCGATCTTCAACAGAAGGCAGAGCATTCTGGGCAACCCAGTTCAGCAGATGGGCCCAAGTTCCAGAACAAATGCAACCCGAAGTTGTAAAACAAATCCGCGAACGCCGTGGGCTATCACCGGTGCCGCCGAGAGCAGAAGAATTCTTCGAAGACGCCTAAAACCAAAGCAACTGCCAACCTCACCTTCTTTTTCCGTCAATTTCTTAAAGGAAAGTCTTAATCAACCCGCAGAAAATAGAGTTCAACATCGCCTTCCAGGTGCCCAGCGTTGATCAACATCACCGTACTCTTCCTAGTCATTCCCTTAGCCGCCGGCATGCTCGTGGGCTACCTGCTCAGAGAAAAAAAGAAAATCAACCTTGACAAAACAACTCTTGCCATAATACTCATGCTGATCTTCTCATTAGGCTTCACAATCGGGTCGGACAACAACCTGCTCGCTTCCATACCTAAAGTAGGCGTCAGCGCCCTCGCAATGGCCGTGTCAGCAATAGCGTTTAGCGTACTCTTCGTCGTGCTGGCTAGAAGAAGGCTGAAAATATGATAAAATACATTCTTGTCGCCCTCATTTCAGGGGTTGCAGCAGGCTGCTTCGTCCATAATTTTGCAGGCGGTTTTCCAAACTTTTTGATCACCGACTACCTGTTCAGTGCGGCTTTGTATGTTCTGCTGTTCGTCATGGGACTTGCTTTCGCAGGCGACAAAGAAGCCGTGGCCAAATTGAAAAAGACAGGTTTCAAACTGCTAGTCGTTCCCATCCTAGTCATCGTCGGAAGCATTCTTGGAGGTCTAGTTGCCGGTCTAGCCTTACACCTTGACCCAGTCGGATCTATGGCTGTAACCGCTGGTTACGGCTGGTACACTTTGACAGGTCCTCTGCTTACTCAGATGCTCGGCACCGAATGGGGCGCATTAGGCTTCGCCGCAAACTTTCTGCGAGAGCTGTTAACGATTCTAACGATCACTTTTCTAGTCAAACTCGACAAATATGCACCGATTGCCGCTGGCGGAGCAACAACCATGGACACAACGCTTCCAGCGATCGTGCGTTACTGCGGTTCAGAAACTCTGATAACCGCGTTTTCAAGCGGTTTCGTTCTCAGCATGCTCGCACCATTCACCGTCGTCGCGATAGCGTCACTCTTCTAGAATGATCGTTTTCCTTTTTTGGCGGTTTTCAAGCCAAAACACCCCTACCCCCCTAGGCAGGCGACTTCCCAAAGCCATAGGTTCCAGATAGTCTTAAGTACGGTCAACTGGCATCTCACCGATTGGCTACAGGAGATTTCCAGATGAGTTTCGATTTCAAGAGAAGACTGGCTAAACTTCAAGAAAACATGGCGAAGCAGGACTTGGATCTGGTAGTCTACGGGTCATGTCAGAATTTTCAATATCTCACAGGATTGCTGTTCGATTGGCGACACGGCATCGATCTGGGAAGCCCAGCGAACAATGTCTTTGTCTCTAGAAAAGGAGAGCTCATCGTCACCGTCGGCGAAGAATGGTCAAAAACAGCTTCTCAAGGCTGGATCAAAGACGTTAGAACTTTGGGAGAAAAGGACAGCCTCGAGAACTTGATCAAGAAAACGCTTTCGGACCTGAACGTGAAAGCAGGAAGAGTC
>DATEYW010000071.1:0-8571 GCA_035256045.1 Bathyarchaeia archaeon
TCCTGAACAACAACATCTTGTTTGAATGAACAGAAGCAAGCCTGTTTTCTTCCAGAAACGCTGAGCTGTTGCCCCTGCTAAACAAAGCATCAGGCTGGTTAGAAGTAGTAGTCCACGTGAATCTGAATCAGTGACCGACTACTTCTAGAAGCTTAGAAGACGGGATGTAAAGGGCTTTTCTGGATGACCCTCCGATAAGCCATAACATAATCGGAGGTTGAATGAAGTGAGTAACGTGGTGGTTGGGTTAGATGTTCACCTGAAGAATACTCAGGGAACAGTAATGAAGTTAAACGGGGAAGTGATAAAACAGGAAAAGTTTACGACTTGCAAGGAGAGCCTGAAACGGTTTCTTGGCGATGTTCCTATTGGCAGTAAGGTAGCTTTGGAGTCGTTGGGTTTCTGTTGGCCCTGGATAGATTACATCGAGAAGCTTGGGTATGAAGCCTTGCTTGCTAATCCAGTGAAAGCCAAGTGTAGAGCTGAAGACGTTAAGACGGATAAGGTGGATAGTGAGGTACTGGCGCATTTAACAAGGATGGATTGGTTGCCCACTTGTTATGTTCCTAATAGCGAGTTGAGGTGGCTCAGGAGTCTGCTTCGGCATAGAGCTTTTAGGAAAAAGATGAGCACTGCACTAAAGAATAGAACTCGTTCTGAAATGAGCAAGAGAGATATCAGACTGAAGGTTAATCTCGGCACTAAAAAGGGTAGAAAGGCGATTGCTTCGCTTGACGTTTTTGAGGTAGTTCAGAATATACAGTTGCTGGAAGCTTTGGAGAAACAGACACGTGATATTGAAGCTATGCTTAGGAGGAGATATGGTCGGCTTGAACCTGTGCAGTTGCTGATGACTGTTCCTGGTGTTGGTTTCTTATCTGCTGTTACGTTGTATGCTGAGATCTGCGATGTCAAGCGGTTTAGTGGTCCTGAGAAACTGGCGCATTATGCTGGGCTTGTGCCTAGTGTTCACCAGTCGGCTGATCATGCGTGGATGGGTCGTGAGACGAAGGGGAATAAGTGGTTGAAGTGGTTGATGATTGAGGTTTCTTGGGCGCATGTTCATTTTTGTCCTGAAGGTAGGCTTGCGAGGGTGTTTGAGGCTGCTTGTCGGCGGAAGGGGAATAGTAAGGATGCGATTAAGGTTGTTGCTCGTAAGTTGGTGAATGTGGTTTGGGCTGTCTGGACGTATGGGCAGCCGTTCATGGTGGAGTAGGACACGCGGGCTTGGGTTGACCTCTATTTTCTTCTGTGGCTTTGACCGCTTTTAGAAGACTGAGGCGTCTCTTGTCCGTTTACTGAAGCCGTGGTGCGACGTATGATCGCTGATAGGAGAATGTAGTCCGAAACATGAAGCGCATGAAAGATTTAAGAGTGAAGGGGGTGGTAATTGGTTAGGTTGAGGGTCGTTTAGTTAAGGACCTAACGTAGCGTCTTCTTACATAGGAGAAGAAAAAAACCTTGAATTTCTGAAAAACACCTGTTTTTCTTCTTTCAGATGTTGTTGTTACACCTGACTTTTTTTTCTCTGTAACAACTTCTAACACCAAACGAGCAATCTTAACGAGCAAACCTGAGAGTTAGTAGTGCGCTCTGATTTCATATACACTACACTATCGGAACAACTCGTTAGAAGAAAAAACGCGCGCGTTAAGATCTACGCCGACCCAATTTCTCGTTTAAGCAAGTCTGATGAAATCTCGCATCGCCATAGATTTTGGTCGATTCATACCCATTGAAGGTCTTGCCACAGAAAATGCAGTATTTCTCGCGCAAATAATCGACGGCCTCCGGTTTGGATTTTGCCTTCTCGACTTCAAGGGCTATATCCTTTGCTAATCTAGCATTTTCTTCTTTTTGTTCGAGTGCGCGAATTTCCTTGGCCAAGAGGAATTTGTCTTTTGGTATCAGATTCGGATAATGAGTAGTGTGATGTATAGCATTATGACATTTTGAGCACACAAGCATCTTTTTCTCAGGGTAATATGATAGATGGTGTTCTTCGAAGAGTGTTTCGGGGGTTTCTTTTGTGTTTTTCTTACAAAGTGGGCACTGTACCAAGGGGCCATCTCTAGTTTGCTGGAGTCTTTCTTGATTGGAACGCTCTTCAATTTGCCTTAACATTTGTTCTTTTTCTTCAAGCATGGCGTCATCGCAAGATTGGCAAATCTGCGTTCCGGCTTCAATGTATTGTTTCATCTCTTCTTGTTTGAACTCAGGGCCGCAGTTTTTCAATCCCAAATATTCATTGTAAGAACAAAGTCTTGAGAAAAGGTCCCAGGAGGAATCATCTTCAACGGCTTTCTGCTCTTCGAGCTCTTTTCCGCAAATCAAACATTGAATCTTGATGTCTATGAATCCGACGACATAATTTGCTAAGTCTTGAGAAAACTCAACCACAAATGAATTTTCAACATAGAAGTTACCTTGATACCCTCCACAATAAGGGCATCTGTTTCCGAAAAGGCGTTCTTGCCTTGTATGACTGAAGGTTGGTCCAAGATTTCCCTTAAGGTCACTTTTGTAGACTTCCTCGGAAAGAGGATATGTGACTTTCATTTGTCTCTTACAGATGTAGCAAGTCCAAGGAAAGTTCAGAACTGGTATTCTCACGTATTATCTCCTTTTTTGGTGGTAGAATCCTCATGACTTGGGCGGATTCGCTACTTCGAATACTCTGAGAGGCCCTCCGAGATTTTCTTTTTAACCTCAGAACTTTCAGGCAATTTCGATAAGGCGGGTTTAAGAACAGTCACAGTAAGTTCCTGGAACAACTTTCCAAATGAATCGGGCTCTCGCGCTATGTATAGCAAGCTCTGAACGGGAATCTCGGTTACCAAGCTCTCTTCAAGTCTGCTATCTATTCTGGAATCAACAAGCGACTCTTCAGACAGAGTATTGAGGAAGAACTTTGTGTCCAGCGGCCCGGTTTTTTCAATTATACCTGGGCATTCTTGTCTTTTGAGTGCATCATAGAAAAGTCCGAGCAGATTCCGCCTGCTCCCCGTGAGATAGATGGCCATTATGTTAGACGGATCGTTTCTGCTCCAAAGTCCGTGGCAGAACACGGCTCGGCTGAGTCTGAAATGAAGATTCTTTATGCCCATTTGGAAGCTAGTAACAAATTGGTTAACCAATGCATTAACATTATCAAGCCGCCAAAGGGCGTCAACAATATCTCTAATTTCACCCTGTGGATAGGCCGAGATTTCAATATCGCCGTAGACATTGAGTCTGTTTCTGTCATTTTGAACGGAGAAATACCCTGCAAGTGACACTTCAGCAATGCTCCATAATCCTCGAAAAACAACTATGGTCCTCGCAACATCTTGTACTGGTAGAGCTCGCACGCGGTTTTGTGCAAAGTTTACTGCCTCACCCACGTCTTGTGCAGAGAACGAACCTATTTCTATGCCTCCTAAAGCGGTTGAAGGAGCATCTAGCCAGATCTGAACCTCACGCAAGAAAAACAATCCATCCTTAAAGAAGTTCATCGCAACATGACATGCTTTGAGCCTATCTTCAACTAGCTCAGAGAAAGTTGCAGCTTGTGACTGGCTTGATATTATTAATATTGCCACTTTGCTAACCCCCTGTCACGATTCCTATACTGTTGTTCGATTTCTTGAGGATAGTAAACCTCAACGGCAATTGACTTATTGCCCGTCGAAATTTGAATAGGCGAGTTTGTTCTCCGTAGGTATAACACATTGTTCCTCTTTTGATAGAGTTCTCGTTCTCTATCATCAAGTCTCTTAGTAATTATAACAGCGGAATCTACGGGTTTGTTGGCAGCAACCAACTTCTTTGTTGTCGATTCAACCTGCTCAACGCTGTTGCTCAGGTGACTACCCTCATACTCAATCACCACCCATTTGCAATGAGGATAATGTGAGTATTCGTCGGCTACCGGGTCGAATTCTCGAAATTCTACTTGCAAAATACGCCTCTCTTCTTGTTTGTCTAGATTGTGTCTTTCGGTTTCACGTGGTACCATTCCCTCAATGACGGGTGGCTTGTCACGCATCGATATTCCTCACGAACGACTTCATATTAGCATATTATATCCTTTTAAGATTTGAGTGCGCGAATCTGCTTAGTCTGAAAAGAAAGCGCAAGTTATTGGGTCGATTTGCTGTGGAATTTATATCCAAAAGTCGCTGATTAGAATGGGGGATTAAAATGATTAAAGTCGGAGATGTTCTGTCGTACATAGACTTGTGCAAAGAAGAAGGCGTCAACCTTCAAAGAGGCATGAACTTCCACCTCCGTGGCAAGTCAAGCGTAATTTTGATGAGCGTTCGGGCGGGTGCTCCGTACGCCGATAGAATCGAGGAGAACGGCAGGGTTTTGATTTATGAGGGGCACGATGTTCCTCGGATTGTTGGCGGACCGAACCCCAAGTCAGTTAATCAACCGATGACGAATCCTTCGGGGTCTCTGACTCAGAATGGTCTGTTCTATCAGGCAGCAATGAACTACAAGCAACGAAAGACTGAGCCGGAACTTGTTAGAGTCTACGAGAAAGTGCGACCTGGCATCTGGACGTACAACGGAATCTTCAAACTCATTGACGCCAGGAAAGAAAACAGCAACCTCCGCCTTGTATTCAAGTTCAAACTTGAATTGTCAGATCAACTTCCTGAATTAGAGCCAACTCAAATTGACCACAACCGAATCATACCTGCCACCGTTAAGCGAGAGGTCTGGAAACGCGACAAAGGGCACTGCGTCATCTGTGGAAGCACGGATAATCTGCATTTCGATCATATAATTCCGTATTCAAAAGGTGGATCATCGCTTGTTTCCGAGAATATCCAGTTGTTATGTGCTAGACATAACATCCTGAAAAAGGATAGAATCGAATAGCATGCTAAAATCATGAAGAGCTTGGTCAGTAATGGAATTGATGATAAAGAACAGCAAAATAACGCAGGATGTTGTTGGCAGAGTCGTAGAGTTCCCGAAGTACACTACTCAGATTATGAACCTGGCTAATCAGAATGCACAGGGAACAAGGCCGAAGGTCGTTGGGCAGATGTCTGAGTTGATTAAGCAGTTTCCAGGTCAGACGTACGAGGATTGGACCCATTGGTACCTTGAGCGGATGCCTCGGGCGATTGGTGAAGCAACTGATAGAATCTGTGAGATGCTGCAGAACCTCGGGTCTGCCCTTCCGAAAATAGACAGGGAAATGGTGAAGAAATGGGTTGAAGATTTGGTTTTGACGAAGACCTTCGTTGGTTTCTGCTTTCAAGAAAGCATACTGAAAACCATATCTGAAAGAAAACATCAGACGTATCGAGTTGCAACGCCAGAGGATGAATCAAAAGGAATCGACGGCTACATTGGAGAAACTGCAGTTTCAATTAAACCGACTACATACAAAACCAAAGCTATGCTTCAAGAGAAAATACAAGCGAAAATGATCTATTACGAAAAAATGGACGACGGCATCAGAGTAGAATACGATTTCTAACCCTCAGTCCATTTGCTGAGCTGAGCTTCCCCATTTTCGCGTATGAGCCCCCCTTCAAATGTGAAGCTTGGCTCTTGCTTGTACCTAACTTCGATTAATCCTTCCTTTCGGATTTTCAGGCTATCCAATTCGTCAAAAACCATTTCTGTTTCTTGGCTGGTCATGACCGGGAAACCGTTCTGGCTGTTGACGTATCCCAGTGGTCCCTTTGACTGGGTCCGTTCCCGAGTGAACCGCAGATGATTATCTATCCTATCGCGAATGAGTTTGTTCGAAAAGCTCACTATATCCCGGAATCTCTCGTATAGGAGCTCTTTGAAATTTGGGTCAATCTCGTACCCGATGCTGTTTCGTCCAGTCGCCATGGCAGCGACGGTAGTTGTTCCGGTTCCCAAGAACGGATCCAACACAATGTCTTCTCTTAGAGAGAACATGTTCATGATCCTGTAAGGGAGGTCGAAGGGATAAGCGCCGCTTCTTTCCCTAATGCTCTTGTCGATGTTGTTTTGTTTGGTTCCTTTCAGGCCTTCCCAGATGTCAGAGAACCATGTGTTTCTCTCTTCCCAGAAGAAAGCGCTCTGCATCCGTCTAAGTTTTTCTTCTTCAGTTTTGAACTCTCTCCTAGGTCCTTTTCTAAGGATCAAAATATGCTCGTGCTCAAGGGTGACGTATGCTCCAGCTGGGAGCATCCCCGAGCCCATGAACTTATTCGGCGCATTCGTTTGCTTCCTCCACAGAATCTCAGGAAGAGAACTAAACCCCAAGCTCAAACAGTACTCAAGAATTTTGGAGTGATTTACATAAAGCTTGAATTCGTCGTCTATTTTCCTGGTTGCGTCACCTATGTTGATGCAGGCAAAGCCGCCCTTCACCAACACTCGATGTACTTCTTTCCAGACTTTGTTCAACTCTTGATGCATAAGCTCGAAAGCGCGTTTCCCATCCTTCGTCTCGAAGGCTGCCTTGATGTCGGGATTCTGTTCTGAAAAAATGCCGTCCCACATCTCAATCATAGGATACGGCGGGGAAGTAACCATCAAATGAACAGAGTCATCTTCTATATTCTTCAAATTCGAAGAATTCGCAAAATATATTCTGTGTGTTGTTTTCACCGTCTTTAGCCACGCACTCGGCTTTTGAATCTCTTCCCCTGACTGTCTTGTTGTTAACTAAGTCGGGGCTTGTTTATTATAAATCATTTCATTGTGCACATCAGCGCCAAAAGTCGCTCCACCATAGTTCTTTTGACCTATGCGATGTGTTTATGTTTCACTTCAAAGCCTAACGTAAACGAAGGCAATGTATGATGAGCGAGAAGAAAGATGCCATAACCATGCTTCACGGAGCGGGCGGCACGGTCATGCACAACCTGGTCAAGAACTACGTTGTCAAATACTTTGGAGGGTTGAGCGATGAGGCGGAAGTTCCGTTGGAAGCCATGGACGACGCTGCTGTCGTGGGGGATATCGTGTTCAAGAGCGACTCACACGCGGTAAAGCCCATCTTTTTCCCAGGCGGCGACATCGGACGCCTCAGCATCTCAGGAACAGTCAACGACATCTCGGCGTTGGGTGCAGAGCCTTACGCGTTGGCGTGCGGCTTCATCCTGGAAGAAGGTTTAACACTGTCGGATTTCGAGCGGATTCTGGCAAGCATGCGGCAAGCTTGCATCGAAGCGGGCGTGGGCATCGTGACGGGTGACACGAAAGTCGTGGAGAAAGGGGCGTTAGGCGGGTGTGTGATGAATGTGTCGGGACTGGGGAGAAGGACGCCAGCCCTCGAGCACAACCTCAAAGTCGTCAAGCAGTATCGGAGCGGTTTTACGACGCGTTGGTGTCTCGACAGCAATTTAGCTGCGGGCGACAAGATAATCCTCTCAGGCACCATCGGCGACCACGGTTTAGCGGTCCTTTCGGCTCAGCAAGGCTTGCACTTCGGCAGTGGAATAAAATCAGACGTGAAACCACTAAACCGCGTCATTCAGCGACTGCTGAGCGAGGTCGGCGGAGTGGTTGCCATGAAAGACCCCACCCGGGGTGGCTTGGCTGACGCGTTGAATGAGTGGACTGAGAAAAGCAAAACAGGCATACTAATCCGCGAAGATAAGGTTCCCATCAGGGACGACGTGCGAACCGCGTGTGAAATGCTTGGGTTAGACCCGCTCGAGGTTGGAAATGAGGGAAAAATCATTGTGGGCATCGTGCCTGCTGAAGCTGAGCAAGCCCTGAAGTTCCTAAGACAGACGGATGAGTGCAAGGACGCTGCGATAATCGGCGAAGCCACCAGTGCGTTCAATGGCGTCGCCATGCAAACCGTCATCGGGGGCAAGCGAATAATCGCCAGGCCAATCGGTGACCCTGTTCCGAGAATTTGCTAGTTGCCGCTCTTAGAATAATTGCTTATGTTACGGCGTGACTTTCGTTTCTTCAAGCCTGAATCGTCTTCGCCCAGACCCTACAAGTGCCCTCATTGCTGACCATGCACGCGCCCACAGGTTTCTCAGGTGTGCAAGCCTTCATGAACATCGGGCATCCGCTCGGGTTGATTTTCCCTATAATCACGAGGTGGCACTCACAGCCTAACAGGATGTCTCTGCCCTGCTCAACTCTTACGTTGTGCTTCACACGTGAATCGTAACCCGCGAACTCGTCGCGTAATGTTAAGGCTGAATCGGGCAACCGACCTATTCCTCGCCAGTTCCCCCCCGTAACCACAAAAGCCTTGTTCATCATCTCTAGCGCTCGGGGGTTGCCTTCGGGCTTCACGATGCGCGAATACTCGTTCTCCAGCCGCGCCGTGCGTTCTTTTCGCTGTTTCAGAAGCATGTAAATCGCCATCAACACATCCATAGGTTCGAAACCAGCTACCACGGTAGGCATACGATACACGCGTGGAAAGAGCTCGTAGGGTTTCAAGCCGATAATGGCGCTTACGTGCCCCGGCGCGAGGAACCCGTCAATCTGCAAATCACCCACTCCGAGCAACAGTTCCATCGCGGGCGGAATAAGCCTGTGCGAAACCAAGAAACTAAAGTTCTTGGGTGGCTTAGCCAAAACCTCAACCGCAGTCGAGGGCGCAGTGGTCTCGAAACC
>DATEYW010000072.1:0-3381 GCA_035256045.1 Bathyarchaeia archaeon
ATAGGAAAAGACTTGTCTGACGCCATTTTTGTAGCCCCAAACTGTTGCGCAAAGTTCGCAGAAGTGCCGAATCTGAACGTCAAAGTAACAGGCGGCCCGGTCCTTGACGGTGCAGCTGAACATATGAAACAAGTCTTCAACGTCTACCAAAAGGAGGTCAAACCCGAACACGTTTCAGAAGTGCTGAGGGAAACCAAGGCAGACATTCTTGTGAATTATCTTCCGGTTGGAAGCCATAACGCTGCAAGATTTTATGCCCAAGCTGCTCTGGACGCTGGATGCGCTTTCATAAATTGCATGCCGGAATTCATCGCGTCAGACGCGACGTGGAGCAAGAAGTTCGAGGACAAGAAACTTCCAATAGCTGGGGATGATATCAAGAGCCAATTGGGCGCAACGATCCTTCACCGCAACCTTGCAAGACTCTGCGTGGACCGCGGAGTGATAATCGACGAAACATATCAGTTGAATCTGGGCGGAGACACCGACTTTTTGAACATGACTGTTGAGGAGCGCTTGAAGACCAAGAGAATCAGTAAGACTGAAGCGGTGACGAGTATGGTGCCGTACGAGTTGCCAACGCGAATCGGACCTTCAGACTATGTTCCGTTCTTGGGGAACAAGAAAATCTGCTACCTGTGGCTCAAGGGAAGAAAGTTCGGAGACAGGCCGTTGACAATTTCCGTGAAACTTGAAGTCGAGGATTCTCCCAACAGTGCAGGGGTCGTCATTGACCTTATCAGAGCCGTGAAAATAGCTTTAGACCGCAAGATCGGCGGCGCTTTGCTGAGCATATCCTCTTACGCCTTTAAACATCCGCCGATTCAGGTTCCCGATTCTCTTGCAAGGCAAGCGGTCGAGGAGTATATTCAAGGAAAAAGAGAACGCTAATTCGCAACAATCAATCCATCTCCTTTTTCGAATTAAGTGTTTATTCCTACGGAAAACAACAGTTAATCTTAAAGGGTGAGATGCGAAAGATTAGATGCACTTACTAAGGTGAACAAGGAATGGTCAAAGTAGAAGGATATGAAGTGCCTGAAGGATTATACTACACCAAAGAATTTGAATGGATAAAAATCGAAGGCGACAAAGTTCGCGTAGGAATCACGGACTACGCCCAAAGACAGCTAAGAGAGATTGTCTATGCAGAATTGCCAAGCTCAGGATCAGAAATAAGACAGAACGACCCCTATGGCACAGTTGAATCGGTCAAGGCCGTTTCCGATTTGGTCGCACCGATAAGCGGAACGATCGAAGAAGTGAACAGCGAAGTACAGTCCAAACCTGAATTGCTCAACGAAGACCCGTACCTGAAAGGTTGGCTTCTCATAGTAAGACCAGCAAATCTCCAAGCTGAACTTGCCAACACAATGGATTTCGACAAATCAGTCGAATGGCACAAATCCCTGAAAAAGTGAAGGAAGCTCGATGACTAAACGCATAGTCGTAATCGGAGCACACGCAGCAGGAGTCGAGGCAGCATCTGCCGCTAGAAAGACCGACCGACAAGCGGAGATTACTGTAATAACCGATGAAATGTACCCCGGCTACTCAAGATGCGGTCTGCCCTTCGTCATCGGAGGGCAAATTCCAAACTTCAAGGACCTAATAGTCTTCCCAAAAAGCTACTTCCAAATGATGAAGATCACGCTCAAGACTGAAACAAATGCCACTGCGCTGGACACTTCGAAAAAGACTGTTGAAACAGTTGACAAAGACGGTCAAAAAGAAACAATACCCTACGACAGTCTTATCATAACAACGGGGGCCAGTTCCTTTACGCCACCCATCAAAGGAAGGGAAAAAGAGGGCGTCTATTCTCTTCGAACATTGGAAGATGGCGAAAAAGTCGATCAAGCAGTGCGGAAAGGCGCAAAAACGGCAGTCGTCATGGGAGCTGGATTGATCGGTCTTGAAACTGGCATAGCACTCCACGAAAGAGGACTTAAGGTTACAATAGTAGAAATGCTTCCTCAAGTACTGCCCCTACCGCTGGACCCCGAAATAGCCAAGATGGTTCAGGAAATGCTTGAGCAGAAGGGAATAAGAGTACTAACGGGCAAATGCGTTGAAGAATTCCTCGGAACTGACAAAGTGACTGCAATAGTCGCAAGTGGAGAGAAAATAGAAGCAGACCTTTTCGTAAGCGCCTTCGGAGTCAGAGCAAACACTCAGCTCGCCGCCAGCGCTGGAATAGCAATGGGCGAGACCAAGGCAATCAGAACCAACGCCCGAATGGAAACGAGTGCAGAAGGCGTCTACGCCGCGGGTGACTGCGCTGAAACGTACAGCATAGTGACACAGAGACCTACCCTACCCCAACTGGGGACAGTGGCGGTAAGAACCGGCAAAATAGCAGGAATAAACGCCGCGGGTGGATATTCAGTTTTCACAGGTGCGTTGGGATCGGCAATTTCCAGACTTTTCGAGACTGACTGCGGTTGGACAGGGCTAAGTGAGATTGCCGCCAAGAAGAGAAGCATCGAGGTAATAACTGGAACCATCTCCTCCAAAACCAAGGCTGACTACTATCCTGGAGCTTTGCCGATAAAAGTCAAACTCATTGTTGAGAAAGAATCACAGCGGATCATCGGCGCTCAGATCATTGGCGGAGAAGAGGTTACTCAGCGTATCAATGCAATGTCACTTGCTATACAGAGAGGGATGACGGCCAGAGATTTGTCGAAAGCGGACACAGCTTACGCGCCGCCAGTCTGTGAGACGTGGGAACCGTTTGTATTGGCGGCAGAAATGGTTCTGTTGAAACTCCGCTAAACGCACCTTCTTTTTCTTTTATCTACGTACGGAAAATTAAATAACCGCTTCTTTTCAGTATATTTGCGAACGAACAAAATGGTGAATCCAAATGCCAATAAAAGTCGCAATAAACGGTTTTGGCAGAATCGGACGTCTTTTGTACAGAGCCGCTATTGAACAGAAAGCCAATGTCGACTTTGTCGCAGTCAACGACATAACTGACGCAAAAACACTGGCTCATCTCCTCAAATACGATTCAGTACATGGAAGATTCAACGCGCATGTCGAAGTCAAAGGCAACGATCTGTCAGTAAATGGCAAAGAACTCAAAGTCCTGGCACAGAAAGACCCAGCACAGCTACCTTGGAAGGACTTGAACGTCTACTTAGTAGTGGAGTCAACGGGATTTTTCACGGACAGAGAAGGCGCATCAAAACACCTAACTGCAGGAGCAAAGAAAGTCTTGGTCTCAGCTCCAGCAACCAACCCTGACATAACGATGGTCATAGGAGTAAACGACCATATGTACGACCATGAGAAACACAACATCGTTTCCAATGCTTCATGCACAACGAACTGTGTTGGTCCAGTCACGAAGATTCTGCACGACAACTTTGGAGT
>DATEYW010000073.1:0-3020 GCA_035256045.1 Bathyarchaeia archaeon
GTCACCAACACCGTGGAGCGTCTGGAAAAAGAGGGCATGCTGAGACATGAACCTTACAGAGGCGTGAAATTGACTGACAAGGGCCGAAAGATAGCCCTAGATGTAATTAGGAGACACAGGCTTTCAGAGCGTCTGCTCACAGATTTTGTGCATGTGGATTGGGACAAGGCACATGATGCAGCCTGCAAGCTTGAACATGGCATTACAAATGATGTGATCAAGAAACTCGAAAAGGCGCTGGGTCATCCTAGGACCTGTCCCCACGGAAATCCAATACCGACAGCGTGCGGAGGAATAGTCGAAGAAAAATCAGAACCTCTGTCCACTCTTAAGTCCAAAGAAAGCGGTGTCGTAGCCAAGATAAAAGACGAGACAGCTGAAGTGTTGAAGTACATTGCTGTGTTGGGACTCCTGCCAGGAGCGTCGATAGAGATTGTCGAAAAAGCGCCTTTTGACGGACCCGTAACCGTCAAAGTGGGCGGAGCCAATCATGCACTCAGCCTTTCGATGGCCTCAAACATCTGGGTCAAGAGAAAACAGTGAAGAAGTGACTTTGACATGGAAGGTGATGCGGTGACTCGGAGTCCGGAACTGCCTCTGACTGCTCTGAAAGACGGAGAGACTGGAATCGTTGTTTCCATAAATCCAGGCCGAGAAGGCTGCGGAAGAGGCTGGGGGTTCGAAAAGCGACTCATGGATATGGGTTTGACCCCTGGTGCCGAGGTAGTGATGGTTAAATCAGCTCCTTTCCACGGTCCAATAGAGGTTATTGTCAGAGGCTCAAGACTTGCTTTGGGTCGAGGCATGGCCGAGAGGATTTTCGTGGTGAGAAAAAAGCGTGCCTAAGACAAAATTGACTATTGCGCTGGCTGGAAACGCGAATGTAGGGAAATCCGTCATATTCAACCAGCTGACTGGCTTGCATCAACATATCGGAAACTGGCCAGGGAAAACCGTTGAAAGAGCCGAAGGAACACTTCACTTCAAGGGCTACACAATAGATATAATCGATCTGCCTGGAATATACTCACTTTCAACCTACTCACTGGAGGAGCTGGTCTCAAGGAAATATATCGCAGTTGAGAGACCAGACTTGGTGATAAATGTAGTGGATGCTTCAGTTCTTGAGAGAAACTTGTTCTTCACACTCCAGTTGATAGAGCTTGAGACGCCGATGATCATAGCTCTGAATCAGATGGACATTGCAAAGAGCAAGGGTATTAGAGTCGACGCAGGAAAACTGGAGAAATTCTTGGGAATGCCTGTCATACCTACTGTTGCAGTGAAAGGCATCGGCATTTTCGAGCTCTTGGAGAAAGCCGTAGAGATAATTGAAAATGGGAAAAAAGCTGAGCCTCTTGAGGTAAGATATGGAGAGGAAGTTGAGGTCAGAATCGCAAAAATCACCAAGATGCTAAAGGACATCCAATTTTGGTATCCTCCGAGATACGTGGCCGTCAAGTTGCTGGAAGACGATGAAGAAATATCCAGAGAAATTCAAAGAATAGACCCCCGAATAACATCTGCAGTTGAAGATCTTGCAGCTGAAATTGTGCAGTTTCACGGTCACTCCTGCCCAACCGTGATAACCTCTGAGCGATATGAGATAGCCGGACGCATTGCCAGGCAAGTTCAAGAACTCGTTTCTCCAACACACCCTCCGTTGGAAGAGAGAATCCACGACCTGACAACTCACAAAATCTTGGGCTACCCCATTATGGTAACGTCACTGCTTCTGATCTTCTGTTTCATTTTTGTCTTCGGCAACTTCACTTCGGAACTTCTGGGCAACTTCTTTCACAGTTGGGAATCTCTTTTCTGGAGCCTGTTCGGAACAGGGATCGCGCAAAAGCTGATCTGGGGCGGCGTCATCGAAGGACTGATAGCAGGAATCACGATAGCTCTGCCCTACATTGCTCCGTTCTACATCATATTGTACGTCTTGGAGAACTCTGGCTACCTGAGCAGAATTGCGTTTTTGATGGACAATGCTATGCACAAAATAGGGCTCCATGGGAAAGCTTTCATACCCATCATGCTCGGGTTCGGCTGCAACGTTCCTGCTTGCCTGGGCTGCAGAATTATGGAAACAAAAAGGGAAAGACTCCTAGCCGCCTTCGTTACTACATTGGTGCCATGCGCTGCACGAACGGTCATAATACTTGGTCTAGTCGGCCAGTTTCTAGGTATTCAATGGGCCTTAGCCTTGTACATGGTCAACCTGCTGGTTGTTCTCATCTTGGGAAGGCTGGCTTTCAAAATTCTTCCCGGCGAACCCACTGCTCTGATCATGGAGATGCATGCTTACAAAGCTCCTCATGCGAAGACTGTTTTGAAGCAAACATGGTTCAGATTGGCTGAGTTCATCAAAATCGCCCTTCCACTGATAATAGTCGGAAGCCTCACCTTAAGAATCGCAGAAGTTGCAGGCCTGTTGGAACCAATCGCGACTGTGCTCAGTCCTGTAACGGTTGCGTGGCTGGGACTGCCAGCAATTGCAGGCATAACGTTGATATTTGGTGTGCTGAGAAAAGAATTGACATTGATCATGCTTGCAACTTTTCTTGGAACAACAAATTTCGCCCAAGTCCTGACACCAGTTCAAATGATCGTGTTCACTCTAGTAGCAATGTTCTACATCCCATGCATTGCAACAATCGCAGCTCTGGCCAAAGAGTTTGGCTGGAAAAGAGCATTGTCCATAACCGTTTTCGAAATAGTATTTGCAATAAGCATCGGCGGAATCGCATTGAGAGTGTTGACGCTATTCATTTGACAAATTCTCAGCATGTCATTTCTGCGCTGAGAAACCAGAGAAGGAAAGGCTGACAAGTAGGTATGGGCTTCTAGAATCTTGGGGAATCTCGGGTTCTTGCTCCCAAGCATGGATAAGCGCGCGCGATTTGCGGGAGACATCGGCGATGATCTGCTAAGAACCTTTCCTATTTAAAAGTCGATTTCAGTTTAAGTAACTATTTTTGCTTTCGGAAGATTTTGTCGTCTTCTTTGAAGTTCTGGAG
>DATEYW010000074.1:0-2496 GCA_035256045.1 Bathyarchaeia archaeon
ATTCTATTAGACTTCATAGAAGACGAACATGGAATATGCCTAGATAGAGACAGACTAACTTTAGGATGGTTCAGAAGGATAGCTGAATACAAAAGACCAACATTAATTTTCACTGACAAGGGAAGGCTTAAACATATTGGAATAGGAAAAATACAAATTCTTATCGCTGGAAAAGCTCATCCAAGAGACGGTTATGGCAAAGAAGCGATAAGAAAGATTCATGAAGAAAACAAAACAATCGATGTTGAAGTTCCAACGGTCTTTATAGAAAATTATGGAATGGACATCAGTCCCACTCTGATTGCGGGTGTTGATGTCCTATTGAACACGCCAAGACCACCCAATGAAGCGTCAGGAACCAGCGGAATGAAAGCTCTTTCAAACGGAGTCATAAATGTCAGTTCTTGGGATGGATGGATAGATGAAGAATTCAAGACAAAAGAAGGAGCAATAGGATGGGCTTTCGGTCATCAACATGAGACTGATGTTCAGGCTGCCCATGGCCTCTATAATGTGCTAGAACAAAAGGTACTGCCCACTTTTTACGATAACCGAGAAAAATGGATAGAAATGCAAAAACATTCTATCTCACTGGCTTCTTATTACAACACAAACCGAATGTTAAGAGAATATATAGAAAGGGCTTGGAGATAATCAAAAGCGCACTTCATTTGGCAAAAGTCATAACACAATATCTGTGAGCAGCACTACCTCCACTCCCTCAGAAAGACTAGTCCTTCGTTTTCTCCGACAATTCGGCATCTTTCTAAATGGGGTGTTGTTCCTTCTTCTTGTGGGAACCCTAAGTCTGTGAGGCGTAGGTGCCGCCTAGCCGAAGAATGTTGCTGCTATTTCGTAGAGCTTCAAATCAACCGTTTTTCGCTTACCGACGACATCCTTCAAGGGCACGGACACCACGGTGTTTCCCTGGATGCCAACCATCTGGCCGAATCTGCCCTCGTGTACTAAGTCAATCGCAGCGATTCCAAATCGGGTAGCCAGAACTCTGTCAAACGCGTTCGGAGATCCACCGCGTTGAAGATGACCCAGAACAACTGCCCTAGTATCGATGTTTTCGAATCTCTTCTCTATTTCCTTTCCTATGTAGTAACCCACGCCGCCGAGTCTGGCGTGCCCAAACTCGTCTACCCCGCTGCTATAAACGACCTCTTCGCCCCCTTTTGGTTTGGCGCCTTCGGCGGCGACGATTATGCTGAAGTTCCTGCCACGTTTTTGTCTCTTTCTGATGAATTCGCAGATTTCTTCAATTTCGAAGGGCTTCTCAGGAATTAGGATGACGTCTGCCCCTCCGGCAATCCCTGCCTCCAAGGCGATCCAACCGGTGTATCTACCCATCACTTCAAGGATTATCACCCTGTGATGCGACTCTGCCGTTGTATGAAGCCTGTCAAGCGCTTCACAAGCAATTGCAACCGCCGTTTGAAAACCAAAGGTATAATCCGTGCCAACCAGATCGTTGTCGATCGTTTTGGGTACTCCGACCACTGGGAGCCCCATTTCGTATAGTCTGTAAGCTACGCCAAGCGTGTCCTCTCCGCCTATTGCGATGACCGCTTCAATGCCGTGTTTGGAAACGTTTCTCAGAATACACTCTGCTCCATCCCCGCTCTTGAACGGATTGGTCCTCGACGTGCCTAGTATTGATCCTCCCTTGGGGAGCATGCCTACGAGCGTCTTCAAGTCTAACGGAATGAATTCACCTTCGACTAATCCTCTCCAGCCATCTTGGATGCCCACAGTTTCATATGCGTAGTCTTGAATTGCCTTTCTAACGATGGCTCTCACAACGGCGTTGATTCCAGGCGCGTCTCCCCCGCCAGTTAAGATACCGACCTTCATTATCTTCTCTTCCTTTGTTACTACTATTTTCTGCCCTAGAAACAAGGGTGGCTCGCCACTATTATAGATAGGAGGTGGGTCGCTGAATATTAATTCCAGCGAGCCATGAGTACCAAAAAATGGACTTAAACCTTTTGAGGTGATGGTCCCGCTTGGAGTCAGAAAACAAGTCCAAACGCGCAAGCGAGTGACGGGGACTCGTACCCGCTTGGGAGTAAGTCCGGCCCGACCCCATTTGAGTTCAAATTCCACTGGACTCAACCCGAAATAACTAACTAGTGCGTGCACGCGTGTGTGAACGTGTATGTGAGTGAGTGTAAGAGAGTACGTTCTGGTGAATGAGAGAGCGTAGTCGTACGTGCGTTCGTTTGGGGTTTGGGTTTGGGATTAAACTCTCACTAAAGAGAGTCTCATCCTCACTATCTGAAATACTCGCACCTTCTTCGTCTTTGTGCCAATTTCAAGTTAAGCCTTTCTACTGAGAGAGCTGGGTGCGCGCGCTTAGGCGGAACTTTCAGTTTTATTTTCTACGATGTTGCTAGGATGATTTCTTGCTCTTCAGCCTTGTTTTGCAGTACGCTTATAGTTCCATTCTTGCCGAGGCTTAGCTGTCTTTCGCCTTTGAATGTGCGCACT
>DATEYW010000075.1:0-5071 GCA_035256045.1 Bathyarchaeia archaeon
ATGATTTCGTAATGTGTTTTCTGAGTTTCAGGGTCTTTTATTATGGCGGCGTAGATGTACGGCTCTTGTATCGGATAGGCCTCTTTGAACACGGTTGGTTTTTTGACTTCAGCATCAACGATCACGGCGGTTGGCATTTCCACTGTGACTTTTGTGAGATTCTCAGGTTTTTCCGTAGTTTTCACTGTCCCTTAATATCTAGAGTTTCTGATGGTTTGAAATATATATGGCATATTGAGTCTTAATAAGTTATATGCACGCACAATCCTTATCGAACTTAACATGCGCTATACTTAAAAGAAGTGAAGTACACAGATATCATTCTGGGGACAACGGTTGGGTCCAACAGTAAAAGAGGTCCTGCGCGTACGAAAACCAAAGCTTCCGAAGAGTCGGTTGTTGAAAAAACCTCAGAAGAAGCCCAAACATGCGAATGACAGGCGAAGAAAGCCTGAAAATCGGAGTCTTTCGCAAAATCGCGGGAAAAATGCCTGCCCGAAGTGCGGCTCAATCCGGGTTTTTTGGGCTTCGGGGTTGCCTCAGATATGGTCCGTCTGGGAGTGCAGAAACTGTGGATATCGCGGCGCTTTCATAGTCAGAGAAGACAGCCCGCGGAAAAGGTGAAGCTGCAAGTTTCTGGGCCACGTTAGAACTTGAATGCTATGACGTCTGTTATGTTTTTGAGAAGTTCGTAGACTGAAGGTATCCGTATGTACAACCGGGTGTAAGCCGCCCCTGCCAAGAGCCCCACCGTCAGTGCGATCAGTATGAAGTCGCCCTTGTGCATTTGAAGGACATAAAGGTTCGTGCGGTTCTTGGTTGCTCCCCAAGCGCGGGACTCCATTGCTTCGGCAAGTTCCAGGCTTCGACGAATTGCGCTTACGATTAGCGGTATGAGGATCGGGATGTAGTTTCTGATTCTTTTGAGAAAATTGCCTTTTTCAAGCTCCAACCCCCTTGCTTTCTGTGCGTCCATAATTGTCTGCGCCTCTTCTGCCAGAACAGGCACGAAACGCACTGCGGTGGTGAAGGCAAACACGAACTCGTACGGAACGTGTGTTTGTTCCAGGGCCAAGCCCAGATGGTCAGGTGAAGTGGTCAGAAAGAACACGGAAAATGATTCGACGAGCACGATGAACCTCAGAGTCAGAGCCAGTGGACTCTCGACGATTTGAGGGGTGAGCACATAACTGGCTGCGATAAAAGAAAAGCCAAAGTTTGTCAGGAATATGACGAGAGCGAGGAAGGCCGCTCCTCGCATCGACCGTAACCACTCGCGTTTCACCCCTGCCAGAAGCACGAAAGGAATCTGGATTAGAAAAAGTGTAATCAGCGGGATCAGTTCTGAAAAGATTATCGCTGCGACAAAGAGCGCGCATACGTAGATGAATTTTATCCTTGGGTCTAGGTTGTGGATCGGCGAGTAGACTTTTCGGAATTTTAGTCCGCTGAAGACGCTCATCTGACACGTTTCTCCATGGATTCTAGGAGAATTCTTTGAGCCTCGTAGACGTCAATTATGTCCTTTGGCAGGTTGAATTCAGACAGATTTAGGAATATTTGAGCTATCTGTGGGGGTACGATTGAAGCCTTTTCAAGGGTCACCGTGTCCGTCAATATCTTGCGAGCCTCTCCGTCGGCGATCACTTGACCGCTAAGCATCAACAGGACTCTTGGGTTGCATTCAGCTACAAATTCGACGTCGTGAGTAACCATGATGATTGTTCTGTCCTGCGTTCTCATCTGGAGAATGAACTGTCTGAGTTTCTCTTTCTGTTCATGATCCTGCCCTATGGTAGGTTCGTCCAGAATCAATATCTTGGGGTCCCATGCCAGTACTGAGGCTAGCGCTACACGCTTTCTTTCTCCGCCGCTCAGCATGAATGGAGACGTCTTCCTGTAATGTGAGAGTGAAAGAAGGTTGAGAGCCCATGTTATTCGTTTTTCAATAACCTCTTCTTTGAACCCGAAGTTTTTCAGTGCAAAAGCGATTTCCAGCTCAACCGTTTCGCTGAAAAGTTGATGATCTGGATTTTGAAAGACGAACCCAATGTTTCTCGCCAGCGTCGCCACGCTTGTTTTCGTAGTTTCTGTTCCATCAACAATTGTTTTTCCTTTAGTTGGCTTGAGCAAACCGTTGAAGTGTTTCACCAAAGTTGTTTTGCCCGCTCCGTTTTGTCCCATTATCGCAACGAATTCGCCGTCGGCGATCTTCAAGGATACGCCCTTTAGAGCCTCTACGCCGTTTGGGTAGCTGAAATGGACGTCTTCTACCTCGATCATCGGTTTGCGAGGGCCTCCTTGAGCATAGACGACATTTCTTCTGAATCGAGCGGGAGTTTTCCATTCAGTTCCATTCCGTTCTTGCGAAGCACTTGGTAAAGCAGCGTAGCCTTCGGAATTCCGACACCGATCAAACGGGGTTCTTCTGACTGGAGAATCTCATGAGGGTCTCCGTCCAGAACGACTTTTCCATCGTTCATTATGATTATGTGGTCGGCATACTTGGCTGTCAAGTCTAGACGATGTTCTACTAGCACGACGGTCATGCCGAGAGTTTTGTTCAGTTGGTGAATTACCTCGAAGATTCGTCTTGCACTCAAAGGGTCCAAGAACGAGGTCGGTTCGTCCAGAACGATCACTTCTGGCTGCATTGCCAGGACAGATGCGATGGCTACGCGTTGTTGTTGCCCGCCTGAAAGTTCATAAGGGGCTCTTTCCTTCAGGTCGAATATTCTCGTTAGTTCAAGTGCCCAGTCGACTTTTTGTCGGATCATGTCTCTGGGCGTTCCGAGGTTTTCAAGTCCAAACGCAACGTCTTTTTCGACTGACAAAGCGAAGAGCTGGTTTTCAGGGTTCTGGAAGACAAGTCCGACATGTTTTGCCAGTTCATAGATCGGATGATCAGCGATATTCATTCCGCTGACTGTTATTTTGCCTTTCATTTCACCTTGGTAAAAATGCGGGATCAAACCGTTGAAACATCTGCAGAGGGTGGTTTTTCCGCAACCGCTTGGTCCTGTAATTAACGCGAACTCACCTTTCTCTATTCTTATCGAAACATCTGCTATTGATTGTTTGGACCCGCCAGGGTACGTGTAGGTGAGCCCCTCTGTCTCTATCACTGCCATACAATGGTTGCCTGCCTAAGATCAACCGAGCCCTCTGTTCACTTAAGAGTAGCTACTTATTTATGGTTAGCCAGTTTCTCTTTCAAAAGGGCGATGCAACGCTTTAGTCCTAGTTCTACGTCTCCCTCACCGTTCACGCCTGCCGCCGTTGCGTGTCCTCCGCCCATGCCATGCAGATACTCGCCTAAGGGTTTGGCAATGTCTCTTCCCAAATGTACGCCGGTTTTCTTGTTGAAGTCCAAGGAACTTCGTAAGCTAATTTCTATTCTTTGGTTCTTTGAGCCTGCAACTGCTGCGACGTGAGCTCCTAGTTCGACCAGTGCTCTGGCGGCCGACGCTTCGTATGCGCTTACGTGTGTAAGAGCTATTATCCAGTCACCAACTTTGAAAAGCCTAGTTCTCCTTGAGGCCTTGAGTCTTGCTACACGTTCGGAGAAGTCCATCGGCAGCGACAGCATTGCCAGGGTTTCTTGCGCGTTCACTCCCGCATCGATTAGTTCTGCGATGTTCTTGAGAGTCGTCGAATTTGCAAGGACAAAGTGGCGTGTGTCGAAAGATATGCCTAGAAACAGGGCTTTTGCCTCGTTTTCTCCTGGTTTGAGGTTCATTTGTTTGTAGAAGTCATAGACTATTTCACATGTTGATGATGATTCCTCGTTTGTTACGGATATTTTTGCTAAGTGCTCGGTGTCGGGATGGCTCGCGTGATGGTCTATGACAATCACTGGGGCTTTTGAGTTCTTTACTTTTTCAGCCAGATTCTCTAGTTGCTGGACTGTGTTTGTGTCAAGCAGAACGATTGCGTCAGCTCTGTCTACATTTGGCGTCGTTTTGACTTCTATCGGCAAATATTGTAGAAGATGTTTGGTGAGGCGGCTTATTCCGTGGGCCGCTCCTATTTCTATTTCAATGTTAGGGTTTACATTTTTAAGAAGTACTGCGAATGCATATGCGGAACAGACTGCGTCAGGATCAGCGTTGTGGTGACATAATAGTAAAACGAATTTGGCGTCTATTTTCTTCAGAAGGTCCGTTATTTCTGTGAATGACATGCAAGTTCCCTCAAATACTTCTCGGCCGACACAAATGCTTGTTTGACGGCCTCATCAGAAAGCTCTTTTGAGTCAAAGTCTCTGATCTCAGGTGATAGCACAACTTCGACGTCTATTGTCAATCTGAGGGGTTTTGTGCCTTCTGCTTCGGCGCTTATGTTGAGTGTTTCGATCTTTCTTGAGGGAACTTTCGATAAGACGTGTTTTCTGGCAGCTGTTTCGGCCAGCGTGCAGAGTTGTGTAACTTGCTCAGTAGTCAACTCTGGGAGACCTAGCTCCTGCAAGCTTTCACCTTAACCGTTCGATCAGGCGGGTGGAGAAACCGGGTTGAGTTCTTGTTGAAGTTTCGTTTGTAGATCTTTCACTTGGCCTCGCAGGCGTTCTTCCTGTTTTGAAAGAACAGTGCTCCTGGTGGTGAGCAGTTCTTTTCGCTCGTTAAGGTCGGTTGTTACCTTGGTTTTCTCGGCTTTGATCAAAAGGCTGCCGGTTGCCTTGTATATTGTTGCGTCATCTGCCAGTTTTTGCAGTTCATCCAAGGCCTGATTGATTTCCATTGTTTCCAGTTCTACCTGCTGCTTCTGACCCAAAATCGACTGCAGCGTTTGTTGAAGTTGCTGGAGTCTCAGCAGGCGTTCTTGAATTTGAGGAGGAAGCGTTGAGATCTCGTCACTCACGTTTTGTCCATCCGTCTGCACAACGATAAGTTCCGTCATTAATTAACATTTTCTCAAAGCTTTCACTGTAGATACTCATGTGTTTTGAGATTGTTGAGAACGTCCAAGATCGAGTTTATCCATCTCAGATAGGAATTCAATGATGCTCGCAGCGCTGTGGTGTCATAGGCTTCAATTTCCAAGATCAGGACTCTGTCTTCCATGCGAATGGTTG
>DATEYW010000076.1:0-11436 GCA_035256045.1 Bathyarchaeia archaeon
CTCGTCTTCATCCCTTGAAAGTATTGGCAGAGTCTGCATTGCGTCATCGATAGCAGAAAGTGCGTGCGAGACTTTTTCAAGATATTTGTTGAAGTTCAGTGTCTTGAAAACAGCCACGCCTCTCTCGGTTATGGCGTAGAGAGTTTTCTTCGGCATAGGGCGTTCCTCGACCAGTCCGTTCTCGATCAGGAAATCCAGCCGCTGATTAAGAATTCTGCATTCTATGTCTGTCTCGTAGGCGATTCGATCTATATCAAGAGGCTTCTTCATCAACACTTCAAGAACTGCCTCGTAGGTTTCAAGCTTGGACCTTCTCACTTCTGAACACCTAATCTGCCCATGTTAATCCCCCAGAGATAAATCAATTATGAATCCATGATCTTTACGAGTAGACATGCGTTAAGATTCACATCTTGAGATCTTCAATCACTTTTAGCTGGGAACAACAAGAAACTCTTTAATCTGAGATGTCACCCCTGCACACTTGAAAACGTGCTACAGGAAGACTGAGAATGGCGAGACTCTTGAGCAATTCTGTTTGCTTACCAGATCGTATTCGCGTTTCGACGGGTTCGGCTGCAGTCTTGGGTTTATTGAAAATCAAGCTTGACGTCGTGCCTACGACAGTTTATCTGATGACCTATAGGAAGCAGAAATGCAACGCTAACTGTGCCTTTTGTCCCCAAGCAAGAGAGAGTAGTAGCAGAACGGATATGTTGTCAAGAGTTTCGTGGCCGACGTATCCTACGAATCAAGTCATCGGAAAGATTGAAGTAGCTTTTGGGACTCGACAGTTCAAACGAGTCTGTATCCAGGCGCTGAATTATCCTGAGGTATTTGACCAACTTTCCGCCTTGGTAGCCGCAATCTTTTCGCTCACGGCGGTGCCGATCTCAGTATCCTGCCAACCCATGAATCGGGAAGAAATGGTTCTTCTATCCAAGGCTGGAACCCAACGTATAGGCATACCCTTGGACGCCGCCACGAAAGAAGTCTTCAACAAGATCAAGGGGTTTCAGGCAGGCGGTCCATATAACTGGGAGAAACAACTTCGACTTCTAAGAGACGCCACAGAGGTATTCGGAAAGAGGATGGTAAGTACCCATCTGATAGTAGGAATCGGAGAAACCGAGAGAGAGATGGTCAAAACTATCCAAGATTGTGTTGATATGGATGTCGTTCCAGGACTATTTGCTTTCACGCCAGTTCCAGGGACACCTCTAGAGTCGAGCAGACCTCCGAACATTGACCAGTACAGGAGGACCCAACTTGCTCGCCACCTAATCCTAAACAAGATAGCTAGGTATGAAAATATGAAGTTTGACGAAAACTGGTTAACAGACTACGGAGTCGACGAACAGATCCTCAGCAAAATAGTTGAAAAAGGAGAACCCTTTCTAACCTCTGGATGCCCAGAGTGCAACAGACCCTACTACAATGAAAGACCAGGCGGCACGGTTTATAACTACCCAGCAAAATTGACTCAAAGGCAAATCGTGCAGGTTAAGAACGAACTGGGATTGGAAGGAAGGGAAACTCGGCGTGGAAAAACATGAAGGGCTAATGGCAGTGCCAAGTCCTCGATGCATAAAACTCATTTTACTCCGCGTCCACCTTCGTCGAAAAGTCTAAATGCTGAAGATTGTTAATGCAGAGCCAAAAGGCGGGATACCTCTAGATGGAAGCTCCTGTTGAAGACAAGCTAATAACGCTTGAAGAAGCCGTGAAACTTGTTCCTGATGGTGCTCACCTTTTCTGGGGCGGTTTCGGTTTCCAACGCCCCCCTATGGCTTTCGCCCATGAGCTGATCAGACAGAAAAAGAAAAGCCTGACGCTATATACTTGTGGTTCTGAGCTGGATATTGACACACTTTCTGCTGCAAGAGTTGTTTCACGTTATGAATTGGCTTTCTACGCGATCGAGGGCATAGGTCTTGCACCCAATATTCAGAGGAGAGTCAGAGACGGGAGCATTGAAATCGAGGACTACTCGAATTTGGCCATGGTCATGCGCCTATTGGGAGGTGCTCTCGGCGTGCCATTCATGCCAGTCAAGAGCATGCTTGGCACCGACATGCTTGCAAAAAAGAAGTTCAGAGAAAAGAAAGCAGAAGTCGTTGACTGCCCGTTCACGGGAGAGAAAGTCGTGCTTCTGCCTTCGATCCGCCCAGACTTCAGCATAGTCCACGCTTCGCGAGTGGATCGCGAAGGAAACGTGCAGATAGACGGAATCAAAGGAGAAGATGTAGAGGGGGCAAGAGCTGGAAAAAAACTGATTGTCTTGGCCGAAGAGATTGTAGACACGGAGTTCATACGGGCTCAACCAGACCAGACGGTCATTCCTAACATTTACGTGACTCACGTGGTTGAACGTCCATGGGGGTCTTATCCTATGATGGTGTACAACTACTATGACTTTGATAGAGAACACATCCACATGTACTATGATCAATGCAAAACCGAGGAAGGATGGGAGAAATACTGCGGAGACTTCATAACTGGTGTTGGAAGTCATGATGAGTTCTTGCAGAAGATAGGGTTGCAGCGGTTGATGAAGCTCAAAGCGAAAAGGCCGTTCCCCTACTAGGAGGAAGAGACATGAAAAAACTTGCAAAATCAGACGAATTTACCACACTAGAACTCATGGCCGTATGCGGTTCAAGACAAATCAATAACGGAGAGGTCGTGTTTGTTGGAACAGGGTTACCCATGATCGCGTCACTTCTTGCGAAAAGGACTCACGCACCTTGTGCAAAAATTGTGTTTGAATCCGGCTTCATAGACTCGAATGCTAAAGATTTAGCACTATCAATAGCCGACTCGAGACTGGGCTGGCGCGCATCAGCAGCAATCGGATTGCTCGAGACGCTTGGACTAATGGTTCAAGGAGGCCACGTTGACGTGGGCTTTGTCGGTGCCGCTCAAATCGACGCGTACGGTAACATAAACACGACGTACATTGGAAGTTTCGAGAAACCAGTGGTCCGATTGCCTGGAAGTGGTGGCGGAAACGACATGGTTTCTTCCGCCAAACGTGTAGTCGTAATAATGCCTCATGAAAAGAGAAAGATGGTCAATAAGCTTGACTATCTGACGAGCCCAGGATTTCTAGATGGGCCTGGAGCAAGAGAAAAAGCGGGATTGATTGGCGGGGGACCATCATTGGTCGTCACTAGTCTCTGCCAAATGGATTTTGACCCTAAGACAAAACGCATCAGATTGGCAACAGTTCATCCAGGCGTCACGGTCGGCCAGGTTGTTGAGAATTCAGGTTTTGACCTAGTAATTCCTGCTGAAGTGCCAATGACAGAATTTCCGACTTTCGAAGAGCTGGATCTTCTAAAAGCAATTGATCCTACCGGAATATATGTACCCCGCCCAAAATAAGCACGTGTTTGCTTAGACCATGCCCCGTCTGAACTCTCACGATAGCGCTCGCAGTATACTATAAGTAAACAAAAGGCAAAGCTTTCTTGTGTTCGTTACGTCAATTTCTCTTACTTGGTTTGCGAGCGGAGATATCTCCCGAAGTCCTTATAAATAATGAGCTTTTCATGCAAATAGATATACCACATTAGAGAACAGCAAACTTGAACATAAGCCTTTTGAAAGATAGTTCTGGTAACTTGATCGGTGATTAGTCAACGCATTAGCAGTCGGGTGATAAAGCCAATCAATGGAGAGGTTCTGGTAACTTCGATCGATCGACAGTTAAGAGACTAAAGCTGGCACCAGAAAACTTTTAATTGAGATGGCAACCAAATGTTCAAACGGTGTCAGTATTCGACCATCTGAACTTCAGGGAAAAAAGGTTGTTGGAACTGGAGCAAAAATAATAGGAACGGTAAAAGACATTGAATTTGACCCTGCAAAGTGGAAAGTGACCAGCCTACAAATAGAACTGTCAGACGAGGCAGTCGAAACATTAGGCTACAAAAAATCGCATTTCGGACACGTAGAAATTCTGCTTTCAGTGAACGCAGTTAAGAGTACAGCCGACGTTGTAATCCTTAAAAAGGCGGTAGAAAAACTAAAAGACTTCATTGAGCCTCCAAAAAGCGCGCCTACATGAGACATGCCAATCTGATCCCTAAAAGCAACATCGGCCTAGACAGAAGGCTAAAGAATAGCAGGCGCTTTGGCTCTTCAGAAAATGTAGGCATAATGTGATGCCAGCGCGCACTATCGGATAGTCTTCCCTGACCGTTTTAACGATAAATGGCTGTTACAAACGGCCTTGCTCGGATCGTTGGGAGTTTGGCGAGAGCCAAACGGCATTCATGGCATACTTGTGTCGTCGTCTCTATTGCAGCATTCGTTCAGTTCTTGATCCACAACACACAATTCCTAGTTTTCTCCAGTTGGAAGAGCGCGAGAAACCAACCTTCCACGCGCTCCCCTTAAAGAGACTTCAGAGAGTAATAGGGCGGGGTTGGTGTCTCGCACTACTTGTTTCTGTCGGAACGATCCGCAGATCGTTTCCTCGTGCGCGTCGTCGTCCACCGTATACGTATACTTAACTTGATACGTATACTGTCAAATCTCCACAGAAAGATGGTTTTTTCGATAGGTTAAATAAGCTTGGATTGAGTGTTTCACGGGGGTAGACTAATGAAAATAGTGTTAAGGATAAGGCTTCGCGGAAAACGCGGTTACGATATTAGCAGCGTTCCTTTCAAGAAGCTGGAGAAGGCGAATGGGTACAGAAAGAAAAGATGGGAACTGCGAGACGGCTGGTTAGTCTTGGAAGCTTTCTAGTTGGCATGGTTGGAGCATATTCACCTATCTCCACAAGGCTTCTGTGCGTTCCCAGATAACATTCACTTATGTCCACAGAAGAGACGCATTAGAGGGAAGATGGGCGAGTTTTAAGCTTTGGAGGTCATCGCTATGTAGATTCTAGCGGGTTGACTAAAGAGGAACGGTGGGCGTTTTATCGCTTGGTTTCTGGCTTCTTTTAGTTCGTTGCTCAATCTTCTTGAACCTCTCTTCTGCATTTTCCATCGTTTTGAGGTCGTCTTCTACTAGTTGCCTCAGAGCTTCTGTCTCATCTATACCCGTTGTTTTGGCAATCTCTTCAAGCCGCTTGGATATGTAAGGAGAGAACTCTACTCTCAGCGGGCGTGGTCTTTCGTCGGCATATTCGTCTAAGAAATCGTCCTTCAGAAAGCTCAAGATCGTCTTGAGATTCTCAGGGGCATCAAAACTGTTGATGAACTCGACAAGAGGTTGAAGTTTCCGCAGTTCTTCCTTGGTCTTTACGTTCTCTTTGGAGATACTTTCGGTTATCTGCTTCTGTTGAGTCAGTTCCTCCTGAAGCTTGCATACTGCACTCTCTAAGATTTCTAGTTTCTGAGTCTCTATCTTTGGTTGTTCGTTTATTGCTAGGAACTTCTTCAGTAGAATGAACTTCTGTCGGAGATTGACAGTTGTTAGATAGGTGTCGTCTGATTGGGCAATCGCTTTGCCGCAAAGCATCTTGCCTGCTGTCATACCAATTCCCGAATCTACCGACGCACTAAGGAACATCTTCCTGAAACAATGAAACGTCAAATCCTTACCGTTCAAGTCTATCTTTGCCTTTTCTGCGAGTCTCTGTAAGAGCCTGTTCATCCATTCATCTGAAATGTGGCTCTTTCCATTGGAAGGAAAAAGGTAAGGATTGCCATTCTTTCTCTCTAGTGTGGGCAGATAGACCTTCAAGAGATCGGTCGTCTCTTGAGACAGAAAACTGTGTGCTACCACATCTTCCTTCTCGGTCATTATGACAAATGAGATCGGAGGTTCCTGATCTAAAGGCGGCAGATCAGTCTTCTTGAGTGCCAAGAAGTCGCCGATTCGCAATCCCAAGTCTGTGGCTGTGCTTAGAATCACTCTTTCTCGGAGATCGGCGACCTGAAACATGGTGCGGACATGTTCAATTGTTAATGGAAAGTTCTTAGTCGTCTTGACTGTCTTGGTTACTCTGCTTCCTGCTCTGAATCTTATTCCCATCTCATAATATCTGAATAGTTGTCTTATTCCCAGAGTCAGGTTTCTTGCCGTGTTGATAGTGTGCTTTTGCTGTATGAGGTAGCTATGGAACTTCTCTATTTCTCTTTCAAACCTTGCAGCTCGATTCCTGTATTCGACAAGTCCTTCGCCTGCAATCTGAGTTAAGTCATTCTTTCTCAGCTCAAGGACTTCTTCCGCAGTTCTTCCATACCAATCGCAAAACTTCTTGATTCCATGCCTGTACTCTTTCTTCGTATTCGGATTTGTCACGGAATCCAAGAACACTTGAACACTCAATTCCATTCAACCACACTCCATTCATTTTGTGCGGTATATCAAGCTTTCCAAAAAACCGACTAATCATAAGGTCTACTCCCGTATTGCCGCTTAACATAGATATCGCCAGTTAGAAACATGGTCACGGTTGCTTAAGAGGACTGATAGAAAACTATTCTATTCGATAGAAGTATTTCTGGTGAAGTCTTGTCAGTATCCTTGGTTCTTTCGCGCACCATGCTTTTAAATCAAGTCACATCATTGATGAATGAGGTGATAGAATGATTTTCATTAGTTTGGGCAAGATGAAAAAAAAGCCAAGCAAGGAGATGACGGGGCAAGCCACAAAGGCAGTGGAGGAACTTGGAAAAAGAGGAATTAAAGTTCTAGGTTGGTATTGGACCCTCGGTCGCTATGATACCGCGATAATCTTCGAAGCCGCAAATGAAAAGGAAGCTCTTAAGTCGGCTTTTGAAGTTGCTGATTTCGTGTGGTCAGAAACGATGATAGCTGTCCCAAGGGAAGAGGCAATCAAGCTTCTGTAGAACAGAGAGCATTCACTCGCTCCCTTCCGTCTTTTTCTTTTAGCTCGCTAGACGTGTTGTCCGATTAGTGCTCCCAGCTCCTCACACGAAGGTCATTCTCCAGTTCAGCTATAACTTTTCCGCGAAATGAGAAAGTCGTTTAGAGAATAGATGAAAGAATCACATATTCAGTTGCTGGCGCTAAGCAGGGGCAACTGAAGTCGCAGCCTGCGGCAGCTTGGGTTTCTGTCGGGTGACTTGTTCAACAATTTTCCAGAACTCCTCTTCACTGAGATTCTTCCTAGCATCCTTCAGAAGCTTTTTGACCTGGTAGAATGTCATCTGGGCTTCACCCTTGTCCAAAGCTTCTTGGCCGCCTTTGATTCTCTTTACTATTTCATCTATCTGAGCCGGCGAAGCCTTGATTTCTGCGATCTTCAAACGGTCTTCGACAACGCGTTTTCCAGTTTGCCGACCCATGTGAAAAGTCGTTTCTCTTCCAACGATCTCAGGCGGAAATGGTTCATTGACAATCGGGTTTGTCAGCATTATTTTGATGTTTTCATCCATCTCATAGGAAAAGGCGTTTTCACCGATGATCGGTTTGTGATATTGAATGGGCATTGCGAAGGCTTTTTCAACCATCTGTGACATCCGAGACAACTTCCCCAGATCTATCCCAGTGTCGATATCGTAGAGAAGTTCCAAGGCCGTCGTAACTTCCTCAAACGGTGCACAGCCGGCCCTTTCACCGAAACCCGCCACGCATGTATGCAGATAGTTAACCCCTTCTTCGACCGCTGCCAACGTGTTTGCAGTCGCAAGTCCGAAGTCGTTGTGACAATGAACCGCCAGCGGAATGGGCTTTTTCAGACGGCTTTGCAGTTCGTCTCTGACGTGAGAAATGAGGTACCGCATGGATAGAGGTCTAAGAAACCCAACTGTGTCGGCAATCACCAAGCGTTCAGCACCTGCTTTGAGAGCGGCTTCGGATATTTCCAATATGTCTTGTAAGGGTGTACGCGAGCCGTCTTCAAGTAGGAAACTCACTTTGGCTCCATGTTTCTTGGCGTATTCAACGGTCTCAACGGTCTTACGCAGTACATCGCTTTTGCTTGTGTTCAGCCTGGATTGAAGTTGGAGGCCATTGTACGGTGATGCAATCGAAATGTCTCTTATGCCGCATCCAAAACAAGCATCCACATCGCTTTTCAGGATACGTGAAGAGGCCACAATGCTGGCCTGTTGAAAACCTTCATTTGCAATCTTCTTGATTGTCGCCTTTTCTTGATCTGAAAGCCCAGGGTATCCAACCTCAATTGCCGATATGCCCATTTCATCCAGCATTTTCGCTAACTTTACTTTTTCTACGTAAGTCAGAAAAACGGCTGGAGTCTGTGCACCTTCCCACAGTGTGTCGTCCCGCATGAAGACTTTTTCTGGCAGTTTCGGCGGAAGGTTCTTGCGCATGTGGTTGTAGTTGGTGATCAGGCCTTGGGCTTCAAGTTTCTTGAATATTGTCTTTCTCATTCAAGACACGTTCCAGACAGGATAAATTTGAACTAATGTCTATTCTCGAGCCACTCATATAAGATTTGATATGTTTACACCTTCGACCTGAGAAGCCTTCAAAAATAAGTCATTCAGATGAGGCTCGTTAATGAAGCAAAAAGTGAAGTTGCATTTCCGTTGCAGACTCCGCTTCTAGTCCAGCAAAGCTTAAGATTCTGTGCTCTACTAGCCAATACTTGTGGGCGACTGAAAATGGAGTCATATTCATGGTGGAATGAAAAACAAAAAACTCTAATGGAGGATGCAAGAACTTTTGCTGACAAGAGCATCCCACGAGGAGAAGAGGTTTTCTGGACAAAAGAATTCCCTTCAGACCTTTTGAGTCAAGTGGCTCAGAAAGGATGGTTCGGAGCATTCATCCCCGCGCAATACGGTGGAATGGATGTCGGAGTCACTGGAGTCAGCATTGTTGCTGAAGAATTGAGCAGAATATGCTCAGCCTTGTCCGAAGCATACTCGGTATCTATGTTCGGAGGGGTCGAACAGCTTCTGACTTTCGGTACTGAAGATCAGAAACGCAGATGGCTCCCGAGAATTTCTAAAGGCGAACTGATTGGTGCCGTATGCATAACCGAACCTTCTGTGGGTTCTGACGCTGCCGGCATTGAAACCAAAGCGAAACGCGAAGGGAACAGCTACGTTTTGAACGGGAAGAAGCGGTTCATCACTAACGCTGGCCTAGCTGACGTGTATGTGGTGTATGCGAAGACAAGTGAGAAACCGGAAGACAAGGCGAGATATCAGCATTTGACGGCTTTTCTGGTGGAAAAAAAGACGCCTGGATTTTCGGTTGAAAAGATCAATGAGCTCTCAGGATGGATTGGACTTCCAAACGGATCTTTGGATTTCGACAACGTTAGAGTACCGGCGGAAAACTGCATCGGACCTGAAGGTGCAGGTTGGAAAGTGATGATGGCAGGCTTGAATTTCGAACGCGTCGTATATTCAGCTGGAATGCTTGGTCCGATGAGGGAGTCGATTCGACATGCGGTTGCATACTCGCAGAGGAGAATGCAGTTCGACAAGCCCACCATAGATATTCCGACAAATCAGGCGAAGATAGCTGAAATGGTCTCACAGCTCTACACTTCGAGGCTACTTGTCTACTACGCCGCTCATCTGCTTGATCAACATAAAGAAGCAATGGTTGAGGCTGCAAACGCAAAAATGTTGGTTTCTGACACTTACGAGAGACTCATCAGTGACGCAATTCAGGTGATGGGAGGAGACGGGTGGACAAGATTCTACCCCGTTGAAACGTATCTTCGCGACGCTAAAGTGAACCAGATAGGAGCCGGAACCAATCAGATTATGAGGCTAGTCATCTTCCGCGGCGGGCTCAAGGCGATGTCCAAGGACTTGAAAATGCCGAAGAGAACGGTTCATGAGAAAATCAAGGTTCCAATCACAACCACTGAACAGCCACAGCGACTGGAGCTGACCGAACAAAACATGTTGAAGATACTAGCGGAAGACTACATCGTGAACCCAGGCCTGTTCATGTCTAGAGAGGACGTCAAAGAGAGACTCAATGAAACAGATGATCAAGAGCTCAATGGAATTCTGGGGACCTTGGAATCAAAAGACCTCGTTAAGCTCCACAGGGATTCGAAGAAGGCGATTGTACTCGCAAAGGCAACCTTTGAAGGACTGCGAAAAGCTGTGCCATCGGAGAAACTCAAGTGGTATCCCGAATGGCTTAGCAAAGACTTCATTTTCTAACACTCTTTCCCTGTTGAAACTAGTTGTTCGCACTAGCCGGGGCAATTCTCTTTTTTCATGTTTGAAGAAGACCAGCAAAGAATTTGTTGGAAAGCCTTTTTAGCGAAAACGATCGAGTTACTAAATCTGATCTAATGGGTGATGAAATTGGCTGAAGTTAAGACAATTGCGGTTTTAGGCGCTGGCCTGATGGGACATGGAATTGCTCAAGTTGCGGCGCAAGTTGGAAAGTATGAAGTCAACATCCGCGATGTTGAGCAAAAGTTCATCGACAGCGGTATGACTATGATAGCAGATAGCCTTCAACGGTTTGTTAAGAAAGCACAGCTATCAGAAGAAGAGATGAAGAATGTTCTATCGAGGATTCATCCGATTCTGGATCTGAAGCAGGCGATTTCAAACGCGGACTTGATCATTGAAGCAATCCCTGAAAACGTGGAATTGAAGAAAACTACACTCAGAGAGGTCGACATGTACACGCCGCCTCACGCGATTATTGCATCTAATACTTCATCCGTGAGTATCACGGAAATGGCCTCAGCCACCAAACGTCCAGAAAAAGTGTGCGGGATGCACTTTTTCAATCCGCCCCAGCTTATGAAACTTGTCGAAGTCATTAAGGGAGCTAAGACGTCAGATGAGACGGTGGAGACCGTGCTGGCGGTTGCTCACAAGATGGAAAAGGAGACAGTTCTTGTGAAAAAGGACAGCCCAGGCTTCATAGTGAACCGAATACTCATTCCCGCACTGAATGAGGCAGTCGCTTTGTACTGGGAGGGAGTGGCAGATATAGACGACATTGACAAAGCGATAAAGCTGGGGTTGAACTGGCCAATGGGACCTTTGACGCTCTTGGACTATATTGGTTTGGACACAACTTTGGCTATTGCGGACGTCTTGACAAAGGAGCTCGATCCGAAGTTTCATGCAACGACAGGTCTTAAACAGATGGTTAAAGCCCAAATGCTCGGAAGGAAATCAGGCAAAGGATTCTACGACTGGACGAAGAAGTAGACAAGAGGTGGAAGTCGATGGAATTCAAGTATGTGATTTATGAGAAGAGCAACGGTGTTGCGACGATTACTCTGAACCGTCCTGAAGCGCTTAACGCTTTCAGCAAGGAAGTTGTCGAAGAAATCCTTCAGGCAATTGAAGATGTCAAAGTAGATGAAACAATTCGTGTTGTTGTCTTGACTGGAGCTGGAGAAAAGGCGTTCTCCGCTGGCGCAGACATAAAGGCAATGTCTGGGATGACGGCGCTTAAGGCGAGAGAATTGTCGCTGATGGGTGAAAAGCTTTGCACAAGCCTTGAGAATCTCGAAAAGCCTGTCATCGCCGCCATCAACGG
>DATEYW010000077.1:0-3868 GCA_035256045.1 Bathyarchaeia archaeon
CTATCTTATCGAGTATCGGTTTGGCGTTTCTTCCGCTTCCGACACCTATTTCTAATAGTAACTTGTCCTCGAAATTCCGCAATCCTTGTAGTATTTCCTCGAATACGTCGTTTCCAAAACCATGAACCGACTTCCAAGTTCTGCTTTTCTGTCGGTCATAGTCTGATGCTCTCCTGGAATAGTATTCTTGGATCAGTTTCTTGCGATCGATATCATTCATTCAGGTTACCCAGCTTTCTCAACTCTGTATAGCACGTTTGTTCGTTCTGTTTTGAACTTGACCTGCAATATCTCTTCAGCCAACCAAATGTTTGTTTCCAAATGCTCCGACATTGCGTATGTCATGAACACTGATTTGCCGGAGGCCAAGGCCACATAGGGGATTAGTAGATCCGCCATGTGTGCATCGACCGTCGAGCTCATGGAAATTTCTGCCCAAAGCTTCTGCGCAGCTTCTTCACCGACCTTTTCACTGGTCTTCTTTAGTTCACCGATTGCATCGGCCCCTAGGATCACACCTGTGTCGGTGTCAGTCCACAATAGGAGCGAGCTGCCTTTTTGAAGAGGGTTAGAAGTATCGTTTAATATCTGAATTTCCGTGCTGAAGCCTTCGCTTCTGAAGTAGGCTTCAGCGGTCTTTGCTTGTCTTTCGGCAACCTTTCTTTCTGCAAGAAACGTGCAGACCGATACTCCTTTGATGGTTCCTATTTTTCCAAGTCTTTCCAGTTGTATCGGCTTGAGATTTTTGGCAGGTTCGACGGTCATCGTCACTTCGCCGTTTCCTTTTGGGTAGTAGCCATACTTGTGTACTTTTATGTCCGCGTTGAGGCCCATTCTTTTCAGCAGAGGTAAGAGTACAAGACGCATGTAGTTTATTGTAGGTGCGTTTGAAACGTCGGTTCCGCCTTTGGCAACGTGTAGGTCAACTTTGCTCTTAGCGTAGGCGCAGATTGGAAGAACCGTCATCAAAAGCGCGGAGATGCTTCCAGCGGTTCCTATTTCAGCTTCGATTCTTCCGCCTTTGATTTGTTTTGGATTGAACCACAGCTCTCGTGAATTGACCTTAGCTCCTTCTACTTCTGCGTCGCAGAGTCGTGCTGCTGTCAAAACGGCTTCTAAGTGTTGAGGCTTCAGTCCAGGTTGAGGTCTGTTGTGACGGATGTTGTATATGTGAAGTGGCTGGTTCTTTATCGCTGAAAAAGCGACGGCCAGTCTCAGGATTGTGCCGCTTCCTCCTTTCTTGCTGCCGTCGATTTCAATCAAACGCTATGTAGCTCCTGTTTTTTGGTCTGCCTAAAAGGTCGGAAACAATTAATAAAAGCCCGCGGTATTAAAGATTTGGAAGGTTGAGGGCTCATGAGCGCTGATAAGGCAAAGATAGACACCCTTGTCAAGAAAGTCGAGGAACTCGTTGTCATACTAAACGGTATTTCGGGGGATTTGAGGCAGGTCTCTTCTTCGTTAAGATCATTGGCCGTTCAACAGATTACGCAGCCTGTTGCTGCGCCACCTCCGTTGTCCTTGGGCCAGTCCGCATCTGTGACTGGAGCGGTGGCTGGAGCGCCTCGTGTTGCTGAAAGGTCGAAGGCTCTTGAAGATGCGAAAACGTTGTTCCCCGAAGATCTGGAGAACTTGTTGAGCTTTGAGGAGAAGGACGATTATGTGATTATTAAACCACGCCAGTTCTTGGGGTCTGACAATTTCTCCAAGATCGCGTCTGCCGTGCGCCAAGCTGGAGGAGAATACGTAAGCGCGGGAAAGGCATCCCATTTCAAAGTGCCGAAGAAGGGAACGTAGCCGACTGATCTTTTTTCGACAAGATTCTCATCGAGGTCGGAAATCAGTAAATTCTCCGGTGTAAGCTTCTTTGACAATTTCGATTGACGTTACTTTTGCGGCAGGCGGTCCGCGTCGGCAAGATTCCACCATTTTGTTCACATTTTCCTGCTCTCCTTCAAACACGGCTTCCAGTCTGCCATCTGAAGTGTTGTGCGCCCAACCAGTAACATGATGCTCTGTTGCTTCTTCCATTATTGCTGCTCTGAAAAAGACGCCTTGCACCCTACCGCTGATGATAACATGCGCTCTGATTTTCATGGTTGTTCACTTTCTTGGCGTTCACTAAAACTCATCTCTCTTCTGTGCAGGCATGTTGTTTCAACGCTCTTCTTAAAAGATGTCTGTTGAAAAGTCTTTGATCAGTGGTTGAAGATGCTGGAGAACTGTAACGGCAAACTGTTTGTTTATGCTTCCAGCTTCATGTCTCGTGGAAGGCGTCTGGAGCCTGTGCGTGTGGCGACAGAAAGAATGGCTAAGCGTTTGAAACTGGGCTTTGAAGTCAGAACTTTCAAGAAGAGGTTTGCGCCAATCTATGTGTACTACACAAACGGTGATGATGAGCCTATTCCGATCTGTTGCATTGGTGAACAGCAGTCAAGTATCGATGAAATATGCACATCCTTAAGAAATATGATGTTTGTACTGTCTTTCCATCCGAAGCATTCTGCTCTCAGAGAGATCAGAAGCGAGCTTATGCAGGTTTCATGAACTTTACGCTTTGGTTTTCTAGTCTGATCTCGTAGATTTGGTTAACGTCAAAATCGATTCCCAACATTTCGTACTCTTGCTCAGTGAGGAACAGTATTATCTTGGGAACTGTGAGGTCCACTCTTCCAGAAAACATTGGCATCTGCTGTTGCAACGTCTGCAGCACGTCCTGTACCATTTTGGCTTCCTCTGTCTGGGGCCTGATCACCATCTGAGGAATTCGTCGATCTTCAATGAGTTCGATCCTTTTTCCGAGGTTGCCATCTACGTCTCGGATAGACTCGATTTTGTTAACGCGCACTCGAAACATGGTGTGTCATGACTGAAGAAGCTTGAAGAACCTTTATAGATTTCGGGTAGCTGAGTCCCGGCGGTCTATCTATTCCATCTCGATTGTGGCAGGTGGCTTCGGTGTGACATCGTAATATACGGTTGAGACGTTTGAACACTTGCCCATTATTCCAACGGCGATTCTGTCAAGGGTTGTCCAGGGTATTTCCGAAACTTTCGCAGTCAGAAAATCCTTAGTTTCAATCGAGCGCACTCCGACGATGTATGGCTTTTTCTCCTTCGAGTCGCCAATTGCGTAAAAAACTCTTGCGACGTTAGGAGTATCAGTGATTATTCTTGCCTGCAATGATATGATGTTCTGCAGCGATGTCTGATGAAGCTTGCCATTCATTGTCTGCACTTTTATCCCTATCACTTCTCCATAGCGTCTTTTCCCGCTTTCCACACCTGTAGCCTTACTTTTGAAGATCTTAACGTTAACATTTCTTGAAGGAACGTTTAGAAGACGTGCTATATTCTCTTGGACCCGCAGCAGTATCGAAGGCTGCCCAGACTCTTCATTATCCATGATAACTGCAAAGTACTGTGCCGGGTCGTGCTTCTTGAGTTCACGTTCTGCAATCGAAGTAGCCGTCCGCAACGTTTCCAACTTGTCAGAACGGATTTCGCCAACAACGCGCACCGATAAGCCTGGACCTGGGAAAGGTTGACGTTCTGCGAAGTCCGGTGGCAGAGCAAAAAGTCTCGCCACCATTCTGACTTGTTCTTTGAACAGGGGCAGGAGAGGCTCAACTATTTTGAATCCGAATCGTTCCATCGGGTTGATTCCCATCTGCTCTAAAACGTTGTGTTGAGTTTTCACACCGCCAACGGTTTCAAGTATGTCCGCACGTATTGTACCCTGCACAAGAATCTTGCATTTCTCTTCCTTGGCTGCGTCGGCTAGTGATTGATAGAAGGTTTCTCTGAACATCTTGCGTTTTTCCTCTGCATCTTCCAACCCCTTCATTGCTTTCAAGAAACGTTCTCT
>DATEYW010000078.1:0-5232 GCA_035256045.1 Bathyarchaeia archaeon
AACTGTCTGTACGAGAACTGGGCATCATGGACCATCAGGAACTGGCCGAAGCAAGCGGCAAACCTGAGGAAGAGCTCCTTGTCCTCCGATTTCAGCACATATTGCCTCGCTGGAAAACGGTTCAGATAGTCCGCCAAACTGGGATGTTGAAAATCATACATGACTGGTGTTTCGACTTCCATAGCGCCGTATTCGTTCATTTTCGCGGTGACGAACGTCTCAATCAAAGCCTTGATCAGACGACCTTTAGGGTACCATCTGATGTTGCCAGGGTCACTCCCCAGCTCATAGTCGGCGATTTCTAGCTTCTTCATTAAAGTAACGTGGGGAGGCATCTGCTGACTAGCTCTTACTTTGGAAATCTCGTACCTACAGAATTTTTGAAGATTGTCGTGCCCTTTGAACTTGAACTCTTCAACAGGCACCATTTTTCCGTCTGTTTCTAGAACAAACCAAGTGGATTTGAGTTTCTCCTCAGCCTTCACCGCTTCAGATATTTTCTCTTCATCTTTCTTCTCTTTGGTTTCGACGGGGAGGATCACCCGCGACTGTTCTGCCAAAGGATGACCTTTTACTGAGATCGCAAACTGTTTGTTCCAGCCGAACGGCGCTCGATGTGTTTCTATGCCTCTCTCGACGGCGTAGGATTCCATTGCCTTAATAACTTTCAAAGCTTCTGGAGGCTTGGCAAGTCTGCTGCTAAGGTGAGCGTAAGGATAGATTAAGATGCGGTTCACCCCCAGTTTTTCAAGAAAGGCTTGAACTTCGTCGATCGCCTTTTGTGCCACTGACAAATCATCCCCTTCCTCCACGGCTGTAAAAAGCACCATCAGCTCATCTATTCGTCTCTCTTTCTTATCTGTCTCCTCGGCCTGCGCAATTTCTTTTTCAACAGGCTTATAGACAATAGAATTGGAGTGCAACTGCAATATTCGCATGGAACATGTTCCTCCCAACAGTTTAAGCGCTGTAACGCCACTTTTCAAGCTGCTTATCTTTCTTCGTCTTCTTCTTGTACTCCTTGTAATGTTCCTTGCACAAGTAAGCATGCTTCTGATCGGTCACTTTCATCCCCGCTGCTTTGACCTTTTCAGCTGAAAGTGAACGAACGGCCATTCCACCGCACCCTGATATGTTACATTTGACACCTTTCTCAATGCGTCCCACGTTCAGTTCTCCTATCATTTCGAACTATGTTGCAGTAGAATATACTTCATTCCTTAATTCCTTTTTCGTACAATAGTCGAGCTCGACGATATATTTCATCGATGTCACCAAAGTGGGTAGGTCCTATGCCTTCAATCACCAGGGATGCAATAGCTGAACCTACACATGAACACCAAGAACTGTCCTCTCCGCGAGCGTATTCAGCCAGAAAGCCTCCCATGAAAGCGTCTCCGGCGCCGGTTGGATCGACAAGTTTCTCTGGTGTGAATGGTGGAACGTTATGGATCGTTCCTTCAACCGATACGACGGAGCCTTTGGCGCCCAGGGTGACAACTACGATTTTGGTTCCGTATTCATGGATGGAGGTGACCGCCGAAGATATTTCAGACTGTTCTGTAATGGTTTGAATCTCTGCGAGTGAAGATTTGAAGATGTCGACAAGACCTAGGACGCGGTTGTCTGCTAAGGGATTAATGGTGACGATTCCTTTTTCATCGAAGCTCCTGACAAGCCCTTGCGGGTCAAGAGAAACAATGTGCGCAAGGCTTTTCAGTTTCTGAACGACATCAAAATCGATTTCATTTGCTATTGGCCCGATGTGGATGATTTCGGCTTTGGGAACATGTAAGAGATCTTCAATTCTTATTGGATGGGCTCTGCATTCTGAAAGCAGAGATCGTTCGGACAGGTCAGAGCTATATTTTAGCTCGAAACGTGTTGTTCGTGCGTTGTCATCTTTTGACACGTTCGATAAGTCTATGCCTTCTTGTCCCAACCACCATCTGTAAGCTTCTGGAAAGTCGCTGCCAACCTTGGAGACCACAGCAACTCGAGCCCCGAGACGCCGAGCCGCGAGTGAAACGTAGGCTGCCGCTCCGCCCAGCACGACGAACGGGCTTTTTTTGTCTGGCAACTGTATTGAATCAATAGAAAAGTGCCCTACTGAGACAACGTCGAACACGCGCTTGACTGACCTCGCTAAACTATTGGAGCATGTTGAACTTAAAACCAGCGGAATCCTCGCCTTGTGAATAGCGCGCCTATGCATGTTGAACGTCTATTGATCTTCCTCGGCGTTGAAATAATCTTGCCATTTCCAGAATGATTCGCCCCCGATTCTGGAATGGTTTTATCAATCTTATTTCTCATTGAGCGCTCTAAAGTCCAAACCGATCTAAGAAATCAGAGGGTTTTCAAAATTTCGATTGTAGGAGAAGAATTGCTTTGGCCAAGTCTCCTCCACTCTCTTCCAACGCTCTCCTCGCTTCATCTGGACTTTTGCCAGTCTGGTCGGCAACGAGTCTGACGTCTTCTTCGGCGATACCGGTAGATTTCCGTTCAGCGGCTTTTTCAGTCACTTTTCCGCCTGTTACTTGGTAGATTTTCTGACCCTGAACCTCAAGCACTGCAATTTCTGGCTTTTCGATCCTGATTTCCTTGCTGCTTGTTTTTATCAAGACTTCTTGAACGTCAGTCACTTCGTCCATGCTCATGCCCATCCGTTGCATCATTCGTTTGGCTTCTCGCGGATTTACACGTCTCTGCATCAAACCACCTTGGCTGGTAACATGTAATATTGAAGATTCATATACTTAACCTTCGTCGAGAGAGCCTCGTCTTACCTTCACAGCGACACCGCGTTTGAAAGCTTTCATCTCTTCACCCGACAGCACGGAACGTCCGACCGCAAGAATTCTCCCATCGCTGGCAAGCACAATCACCTCGTCTCTCGCGCGTATTGCATCATCTGCCTTGACGACATGCGCGGCGAACACGTCTCCTCCCATGACGATGAAATTTGAGACGTCATCTCTCACCGTAACATAACACCGTGCTTCAGGAGCATTTTGAATGATGCGTTTTGCACCCTCGATACTCAGAGAAAGCAAGCCGTCGGTCGGGCGCATGGTGGCAATTCGTCTTTCGTCTAGGAATATGTACCGAATTCGTCCTGTTCGGGGCGAGAAAGAGATCTTCACGGCGGTCGGAAACAGTGCTGCACCTACGTTTTTTCCAAATTGGTAATCTGCGACGGCTCGAATTCGGGTCAGCGCATCTTCCAAACGTACGCACCGTTTTCAAGCTTACACGTTCGACAAGTATAAACACGACCTCAATAATAAGAGCATTTCAGGTGCAGAAATTGCGGTGCGAAGCTTGCGGATGCAGAATCAACGGACAACCTTTCCGAGTCATCATAGAGGGAGCACGACTGACGGTTTGCACGCAATGTGCCAAACATGGTAAGATCGTTTATGATGAACCCAAACCCACACCGTCATTTGCAAAGCCGAAGAGAACGCCCGTTATGTTCAAGATTCAGCCGAAACGGAAGGCTCCAACGGTCGACACAAGCTTGGAGCTGACTGAAGATTTCGGCGCGAAAATAAGAAAGGCCAGGGAACGACTTGGACTTTCTCATGACGAGTTGGGTAAACGGCTAAACGAGAAAGTCTCTCTGCTTCGGAAGATCGAAATGGGAAAAATGGCGCCAGATGATAAGCTTGCAGCGGCTTTGGAACATCTCCTCAAAGTGAAACTCATCGTTCCCGCAAAAGAAGTGAAAGTTCCTGAAGCCAAGATACCGAAAAAGACGTCTCGAGAATTGACCTTGGGAGATTTGATTCAGATCAAAAAGAAAGACGGGGAGGAGACCGCCGAACGAAAGCGGTCCTAGTCCAGCGACGATGGCATTTTGAGAAACCTGCCCTCGATGAACTTGAAAGTCTGGCAGAGTCCGCAGGTTACGAAATTGTTGGAAGGATAGAGCAAGTCAGGGAACCTGACCCACGTTATCAAATAGGACCAGGCAAAGTTGAGGAACTAGCGGAACTTGTGAAGAAAACTGGGGCGGAAAAAGTCATTTTTGACAATCCATTGAGACCGCTTCAAGCCTACAACCTTGCAAAAGCCACAAACGTTGAGGCCATCGACCGTTTCCAACTAATACTTGAGATTTTTACAAGAAGGGCTACAACTGCGGAGGCTAACCTGCAAATCCGCTTGGCAAAACTCAATTATGACTTAGCGCAAGCAAAAGAAAGAGTTAGACTCGCAAAGAAAGGAGAACAGCCAGGTTTCATGGGACTTGGAGCCTACGAGGCTGACGTGTATCATGAAAGCGTGAAGAGGGAAGTTCACGCGATACGCCGGAAACTGAAGATTGTCAGGGGAAAGAGAGTCCTGCATCGAGAGAGAAGAACTGAGCTTGGGTTTACCACGATCTCGCTCGCAGGATATACAAAAGCTGGGAAGAGCTGTCTGTTTAATGCGCTGGCGGGAGAGAACGTTCAGGTTGACGCATCGTTGTTCACGACACTTTCAACGACGACGCGGCTCGTGATTTTCGCGAAAAGGAAATTTCTGCTTACTGACACGGTTGGCTTCATAGATCGTTTGCCGCTGACGTTGATAGAGGCTTTTCGTTCAACGCTTGAGGAGACCATTTACTCTGACCTTATTCTTTTGATGGTCGACGCTAGTGAACCAATCAACGCTATGGAAAGGAAACTGAATACTTGCATCGAAACTGTGGAACGCATCGGAGCTTCAGGCATATCGGTTATCACTGTGCTGAACAAGATTGACCTGATTTCGGCTGAAGAGATCCAGCAGAAAGTCAAACTCTTCAAGGACAAAGCAACAAACTTGGTTCCCGTATCAGCGTTGAAAGGAACAAACATCGATTTCTTGAAGAAGGAAATATTGAGCCAGTTGAAGGATTATGTACGTGTTTCTTTCACGGCACGAATAACGAAAGAAACAATGCCTTTCATGGCATGGCTTTTCAAGAATACTGACGTGCAGGTCGCCGAGTACGCAGCAGATTCAGTCCATGTGGTTTTTGAAGCAAACTCTGCCTTGGCAGAGAAAGTAAGAAACCGCGTACAAAAGGAATTTGATGGAAAGATCGAAAAAATCTGAAGAGAGAACATGGTGAAAATCGTCGTACTTCGATGGGGACACAGGCCGCAAAGAGACGCGAGGTTGACGACACATGTCGCTTTGGCAGCGAGGGCTCTAGGGGCCAACGGTTTAGTGCTTTCAGACATTGACGACTCTAAC
>DATEYW010000079.1:0-5447 GCA_035256045.1 Bathyarchaeia archaeon
TGAGTCTACGTTTAAGAAAGGCACCGGCCAAATCTCCAACTAGGGCGCCCAATGAAACCATGAAACCAAACGCTATGGGGTAATTGAAAACTGCGGTTTCAGCAAGACCTGCAATTGTGCCAATCGCGAGTCCAGCAAGAAAACCCCGATATGTCTTGTTTTTTCCAAAAATCGGTCGTCCGTCAGGCAACGTTTTCCCCAGGTCAATAGATAACCCACCGCCAGCAAGCACGGGCATCGCGTTTGCGCAATAGGCTGGAAATATGAATTTCAGTGCTTCAATGACCAGCTGTACCAAGTCCATATCGTCAACCTCGATAGCGATGTGGATAATCGTGTATTCCGCTTTTTTCAATTCTCAAATCGTAAGCCGTTGTTGAAGGTTTAGAAGGGCTCTTCTCCAACACCGCTCTGATTATTTGCGGGTCCTCTGTGTGCTTCAACGCAATGACAACATCAGCCCAAAAATTCAACACTCGGGTGCCAACAGGCTCCACACTGACTAGAGCTTCATTGAACACGGCGTGAACCTGACTTGTGAGAAGGACCCCAATTTTCAGAGTTTTGGCTGTTTGTGCCAAGAAAGCGAGTTGCCTGTTCAGCTCTCTATTAAGTTGAAAGGTCCTTGATGGCGTCTCGGCAATCTGCAGGCGATAGAGCGAAGTTATCGTGTCGAAAACAACAAGCTTGAAGTTCTTGTTTACGTACTCAGTGAGCTGATCAATTATAATCGCCTGTTCGTGAAAGTCAGCCGGCCTTGCGAGGATTATGAGTTCTGATAACTCATTGAAATTGTCTGGTGCTATCTGAGAGAGTCTGCGACTTGAAAACGTTCTTTCAGAATCGACAAACATCGTCTTATAGCCGCCTTTTGCACAGTTAGCGGCACATTGCATGGCAAACGTGGATTTGCCCGTTTCTTCTTCTCCATAGACAAGGGTCACATTCGCGAGGGGGATGCCCCCCATCAGAGACATGTCGATTCCCCTGCAGTCTGTTGGAATTGTTTCCAAATCAACACACGTCAACAGATATAAATCGCCAAACTATAATGTGTTTGCGTTCATTACATCCAAATCATTAGGACTGCAGTATGAAAGCAAGAATAGCTGTTGCAACTGTTTCAGGGAGAGCTTACTACATCATCGTCAATGAGCTTAGGAGAAAGAACGTTCCTTTCGTAAGCCTGACTCCTCAGGAGCCGGTTCCGATAGAAATCAAAGTTGTCATAACAACCGAAAAGGAAAAAGAGTCAGTAAATCACGAAAGAATCCTGATCTACAAACCTGATACCGAGATTTCAGCGCTTGTGAGCGAAGCCCTACAAATCGTTCAAGGAAAAGAGACCTTTGAAAAGGTAATCATTGGAGTCGATCCGGGAGAAATCTTCGGGCTGGCCGTCTTGGCGGACGGACGAGTTGTCGAGACTGACAACTGTTACAGCATAAAAGGCACGATCAACAGGATTGAAGCAATTGTCCACAGTTTGGAGAACACGTCAGTGGCTTCGATCTCCATAAGGATTGGCAATGGAGTTCCTGATTGCGAAAAGAAGCTGCTTCGCGCCCTAGACAGGTCATTGCCGGGAAAAGTCATACTGGAAAGCGTCAGAGAGGAAGGCACGGATTCTTGTCTGAACGAAGCGAAACATAGAAGAGGATTGAGGGATATTGTATCGGCAATACAGATAGCAGGAAGAAATGGACTAGCGTTCCAGAGGAGAAAAACGAATGAATCGCACAGTTGAAAAAGGCAAGACTCTGTTAGTGGACGGCCCGGCTTCCGTCACTTTGCGTTCGGGAAAAGTGGAAGTTTTCGGGTCTATTCCCCCGGCTGCAAGCAAAGTGGTCATTCGTGAAGGCAAAAGACTGCCTTTCGTAGTTCATGAGAAATCAGCACTGGATATTTCTGTCGGAGAAAACGCCACCGTTGAAGAAGTTGAGGGTGACACTATACCTTATTCATGGAGAGAATCGGCGGAGGAGTTGTCGAACCTACAAATCAAGCCCACAACAGTTTTGGTTTTGGGAACTGTGGATTCAGGAAAGTCTAGTTTCTGTACGTATTTGATTAACAGAGTCATTTCAGAAAAGCGAAAGGTTGTTGTTCTGGACGGCGATCTAGGACAATCGGATATCGGACCTCCTTCGACCGTTGCGTATACAACCGTGTCCAGACCAATTACCGATCTTTTCTACCAGCAGGCGAAGAATGCTTGCTTCTTGGGAGAAACCTCGCCAAGTAATGTCACAGATGAAATGATTCGCATATTATCATTGCTCAAAAAAGAAATCATTGCGAGAGAACCAGAGTTGCTGGTCATAAACACTGATGGATGGACGGAAGGTCAATGCGCTGAAGACTACAAGGTGAAGCTCGTGGAAGAACTGAATCCCGATTTGATCTTCTTTGTCCAGCAAAAAGATGAGCTTACGCCCATTTTCAATCGCCTTGAAAAATTCAGAAAAATCCCTGTTGAGTCACCTTCTGCAATAAGGCAAAGAGACAGAGACAAGCGCAAAAGCCTGCGAGAGCTCGGATATAAGAAATACCTGCGGAATCCAAAGATTCAATCGCTTTCGTTGAGCTGGGTGAAGATCGAAGGAGATGAGGCTTTTGGACTGAGCAAGAGCCGCACTCTCACAAGGCAGGCCAGAAAGGTCACCGAGCTGCTTGGAATGAAACCTCTGCACGTTGCCGAATTAACAGACAGAATCAACGTAATTATCGGAAGGAAACGTTGGATCAACCCAGACAACTTGAAGAAGGTTCAGGAACATTCGAAAAAGAGAATTGTCGTCACGAGGAAGGGAGAAGAAGAAGGACTTCTAGTAGGACTGTACAATGCTAGCAGAAAATTCCTCGGCATAGGCGTAATTCAGGAAATAGACTATACAAGAAAAGCGATGAAAGTCCTGACTCCCGTTTTAGAAGAAGTGGCAATTTTGGTTTTGGGCAAAGTGAGACTTGACAAGAACATGAAGGAAATTCCTCCAGAGGAAAACAACGTGGATTTTTCCTCTTTCAAGAAGCTCTTTTGAGCAGATTTCTTGATGGACACAGATCGTTCAATGGGCATGTGCCACAATGTGGGGACCTTGCTTTGCAGCATTTTCTGCCATGAGAAATGAGCAATACATGAATTGCCAAATAGTCCCGCTGGTGGTAGAGTGATTGAAGAGCTCTGCGGACCATTTCGTAGTCAGAACTCGCAGGCGCGAAGCCTAGTCGCTTTGAGATTCGATTAACATGCGTGTCGACTGGTACCGTAGGTCTGTCACCCGCAAAAAGCAGTACAACATCTGCTGTTTTGGGTCCAACATTCGGAAGCTGCATCAATTCCTGTCTTGCGTCTTCAAGAGGTTTTGATAACACGCTTTTCAGATTGCCTCGGTATTTTTCGACGACAACCTTGGAAACTTGTTTTATTGCCTTGGCCTTGTTCCTGTACAATCCCGCCGTCTTGAGGCTGTTCTCAATTTCCTTGGTCTGAGCGTGGGCCAAGGTTTCGGGGTCGATTCGAAAGTGATTCGAGAGCCTTTCGAAAGCCTTCTCAGTGTTTCTAACGTTGGTGTTTTGAGAAATAATTGTCACAATCAAAGTCCTGAAAGGGTCAACGGCTGGTTCGGCCCACGTTGGCATCCCGTAGGTGTGCTTGAGAATCCTCAGAATTTCATTGGCACGTTGGTCCGTCATCGATCAGCCCTGCGTTTTGAAAGTAATAAATAGTGAATGCATGAACTTGTAAATAACCAATGGGGAGAGCACAGTGGAAAGGGCAAAAGTAGTGAAGCAGGAGATATTGGAGGAAAACACTCGTTTTCTCGCTGTCTACGTTGAAGCGAAGAACTCGTGTTTAGTTCTTCTTAGCGAAAAAGAAGACAAGTTGGGCACATTGGCTATTGCCGTTCCGAAGCCCAAGGAGTTGCTCGGCCCTCCCTCTTCATCAGTGCTTCTGGGCGACAAAAACGTGGCTTCGGCCCGCATGTTTGCCGAGAATCTGGCGATGCTAAAAAACAAGATTGTATTGGTTTCAATTTATCTTGAGACAATGGATGAAAGACAAGCTCAGTCGGCGTTCAGACGATTGCTTGAGAAAGTCACTATGGATCAACCTCAGAAGGAGGGGTTAACGGCATGAGCTTGAGAGAACTCATCGCACAAATGGAAAAGCAAAAGGAAGTCCTGCACATAAACGAAGCTGTTTCCACACGTTTTGACATTTCATACCTTATGAAGCATTTTGACAATGACGGACCAGTGCTCATGTTTGAAAACGTGAAAAACTCTACGACAAAAGTCGTTGCCAACGTTTCAGGAACCCGACGCAGAATCAGCGAAGCACTTAGAGTTAAGCCTGAGAAGATCTGCGAGAGTTTAGTCGAAGCGTGGCGGTCGCCGAGCAAAGCCAGAAAAGTGACCAATGCTACGGTTAAAGAATGCAAGGAAAAAACAATTGATCTGACAAGAATACCTGTATTGACACACTTTGAAAAGGACGCGGGACCATACATTACTTCTGCCGTCGTCCATGCCAAGAGCCCTGATGGAAAAACTGAGAACGTCTCGGTTCATCGCCTCCAAGTTTTGGACAAGAGAAATCTAGCCATTCGTCTCGTCCCACGACATCTTTACAAGCTATGGCAAACTGCAAAAGAAAGCGGAAAGGATTTGGACGTGGCAATTTCTGTCGGCGTCCATCCTGCCGTGCTTTTGGCCGCCTCTTCTCCTTTGCCTTTAGGCCTCAACGAATATGACGTTGCCAACACTCTGCTGAACAATGGATTGAAATTGACCGAGTGCGAACAAGTTGATGCCGATGCTCCTGCTGATGCGGAACTTGTTATGGAAGGGAGAATCTCCTCAACAAAAGAGATTGTAGAAGGGCCTTTTGTTGACATCACTGGAACCTATGATATTCAACGCAAGCAGCCTGTCGTTGAAATAGTCGGAGTTATGCATAGAGAAGACTACATCTATCAAGCTCTTCTCTCCTCAGGAGCTGAGCACATGCTTCTGATGGGACTGCCACATGAAGTTCTGATATGGGAAGCCGTTAGGAAAGTTGTCCCTAAGGTTTGTGCCGTCAATCTTTCAAAAGGAGGGAGCGGATGGCTGCATGCGATAATATCAATTGAGAAACAGTTGGACGGCGATGGAAAGAACTGCATCTTGACAGCGTTTGCGGCACATCCCAGCCTGAAGCATGCGGTCATCGTGGACTCAGACATTGACGTTTTCAACGTTTCAGACGTTGAATGGGCTATAGCAACGAGGTTTCAGGGACACAAAGATCTGGTAATAGTAAACAATGTTCGCGGCTCATCTCTAGACCCTTCCGCAGATCAGGAAAAAGTCCTGACTTCAAAAGTCGGACTTGACGCCACAAGGCCTTTCTCAAAACCCAAAGAGAAGTTCGAAAGGGCCACAATTCCACCGAACAAGGA
>DATEYW010000080.1:0-5057 GCA_035256045.1 Bathyarchaeia archaeon
GGTGATGAATGTTTCTCAGCTTCGTTCAAAACGCGTTCTAGATCCTGCGTGTCAGAATGTTTGTAGACTGCTCTTTCAGCGTGAGCCAATCGAACGCCATCAATGATGCTGCCGTGGTTGAGTTCATCACTAATCATCAGGTCCTCTTTGCCGACCAGCTGCGGAATCAGCCCGGCGTTTGCGGCGAAACCCGTCTGATAGACAAGTGAGGATTCCGCATGTTTGAAGTTCGCGAGGCGCCTCTCCAATTCGATATGTATATCCATCGTGCCAGCGATAGGTCTAACTGAGCCTGAACCTGCGCCGTGAGTTTGGACAGCTTTCAGCGCGGCTTCTTTCAGTTTGGGATGATTGCTGAGCCCCAGGTAGTTGTTGGAACAGAACATCAGGACTTTTTTTCCGTCGACATTGCACCAAGGTGTGCTTGGACCCTGTAAAACTCGGATTTTCCAGTCGAGTTCGCTATTCACCAGGGCTTCATATTCTGTGCGTAAGAAAGATGTTGGATCTCTCATGTCCGATCTTCCTCGTTTTTTCTGTATTCTAGCGGTCTCTCTTAACTCTTTTTCGCTCGGAACCACTAGAGTTTGCCTTCGGCAACCCTTGCCGAAAGCTTGTCTATCATATCCTTGGTCATCGCTGCCAAGTCATAGGAAGGTTTCCAGCCCCAGTCTTTGCGCGCTGCACTGTCATCTATAGACATTGGCCATGAGTCCGCAATTTCCTGTCTGAAGTCGGGTTTGTAGTCGCATTTGAACTCTGGAATGTGTTTCTTGATCTCTGCAACTAATTCACCCGGAGAGAAGCTCATTCCAACCAAGTTGTAGCTGTCGTGACGTTTTATTTTTGAAGGATCGACTTCCATTAGATCTATCGTGGATTTGAGGCAGTCTGGCATGTACATCATAGGCAGAACGGTGTCTTCCCGCAGGAAGCATGTGTACCTTTTCTTCTTTATCGCCTCGTAGAATATTTCCACAGCATAGTCCGTGGTACCTCCGCCCGGAGGAGACTCGCTGCTTATTATGCCTGGATATCTGAGACCTCTGACATCCACATTGAATTTGGTGAAATAGTAGTTGCAAAGAAGTTCTCCCGCAACCTTTGTGACTCCGTACATTGTGGTCGGAACCAGAACCGTTTCTTGAGGAGTTTGGAGTCGAGGTGCGGTAGGCCCGAAAACCGCAATAGAACTCGGCCAGAAGACTCTGGCGATTCCTTGCTCTCGGGCGATCTCTAAGACATTGTAGAGGCTGCCCATATTTAGGTTCCAAGTAAATTGCGGGTTTTGTTCTCCAGTCGCAGACAAAACAGCAGCAAGATGATATATCGTGTCAACATCGTACTTGTTTACGACATCATTAAGATTTTCTTTTCTAGCAATATCGACGATTTCGAAGGGCCCCGAGTTCCGCAAAGCATCAGTTGGTTTCCTTTGATGACCAATAGCTACGACGTTGTCACCGCCATACTTCTCCCTTAGGGCAAGGGTGAGTTCTGAACCTATCTGCCCAGTCGAGCCTGTAACCAGAAGCCTGTTCATTCTTCGTCCAGACAATCAACAGTCTCTCCTTTTGTGAGCAACGGTCTGAGATTTCTCGATATAAGAGTTTTCAGATCAAATCCACTTTCTCAATTATCTTTAGCCTGATTTAGCCAAACCGTTCATAACGTCGATCTGTCAGCAAAAAACAGTTTATACCTTTGCTTTGCTTAATTGAAAACTGACAAATCAATGCTTCTGGGTCTCATAGTCAACCCGATTGCGGGAATGGGAGGAAAAGTTGGGCTAAAGGGAACAAACGGCACCTACAAAGAAGCTGTAGCCAAAGGAGCAACGCCGGTAGCGCCATCAAGAGCTATAGAATTCCTCAGGAAACTCAAACGAAATCTGACCAACGAGACAATTGAAGTCCTAACATGTCCAGGCATAATGGGCGAGAACGAAGCCATAGGAGCAGACTTCGAAGTCAAAATTCTACCGATGAGAATTGAAGAAACGACAACGGCCAAAGACACAAAAACCGCCGTTGAACTCCTGAACGCAGCAAGTGTCGATCTAATAGTGTTTGTTGGCGGAGATGGAACGGCAAAAGACATCTTTGACGCAGTCCAAGGCTCCCCTCAGACGCCTGTCTTAGGCGTACCTTCCGGAGTGAAGATGTACAGCGGCGTTTTCGCAGTCAGTCCCACGGATGCGGTGGAAGTTGTCCTAGCATACGCTCAGGGACGCGCAACGACAACAGACCTAGAGATCATGGATTCTGACGAGAAAGCGATACAGAAAGACGTTTTCGACGTAAAACTCTTAGGTTTCCTAAGGGCACCATTTCTTGCCAATCGCATTCAAGGAAGCAAAGAGGCCAGTCCAGAGACCGACGACGAAATCGACAATCAGAGAGCAATTGCCAGATTCATAATTGAGGAATTGCCTCCGGGAGCAACGTTGATTCTTGGACCTGGAACCACTGTGAAAGAAATCGCCGATGTGCTGGGAATCAGAAAGACCGTTCTAGGTGTCGACATTTACCGCAATGGAAAGGAAACTCTTGACATTGACGAAAAACAGATTCTGAGCCTAGTAGACAACTGGGAAAATACTTGGATTGCCCTCTCACCGATCGGACATCAGGGCATCCTGCTTGGAAGAGGAAACCAGCAGATAAGTCCGAACGTAATAAAACGCGTTGGGAAAACGAGATTAATTGTTGCAGCAACAAAAAGCAAGCTTCAAACCATTGATGGAAGAATACTGAGGGTCGATACAGGTGATGAAGAGATAGATGTCATGCTCAAAGGATACATAAAAGTAGTCACAGACTACAAAGAATGGAGAATGGTTAAAGTTGTCTAGTATGCCGCCTAGGATCCGAACTTTTCCGTTTTGCCGATCAGACTCATTAGAGTCGACATGAGATCGATTCCTCTTATCCTGTTGAGACCGCCGGTCGCACATGTTCTCTCGCCGAATTCCACAACATCATCACAGCGAACGTCAGGTCCGACGATCGCCACTGGAACCGGATCACCCTCATGATTTCTGGTTCGCGAGGAGGTCGTATGATCTGCGGTCACTGCCAGATAAGTTGACTCCATTTCAACGTGGTCAATCAAGTAACCAAGCATGGAATCTATCTTCTCCAAGACTTCAACCTTGAGCCTGATGTTGCCGTCATGGCTAGCTGCATCAGCCGCCTTTACGTGTAGTAACACAAAGTCATGGGTCTTCAGAGCTTCTGAAGCCGCTCTTGCTTTAGCCACATAATCAGTTTGCGGGGTGCCAGTAGCACCGTCAACATTGATCAGTTTCATCCCTGCGGCCGTGCAAACGCCCTTTATGAGTGAAACTGCTGCAACACACGCAGTTTTCACACCAAACTTCTCTTGAAGCGAAGGAATTTGCGGAAGCGTTCCTGCGCCTCTGAACAGAACGATGTTTGCTGCTTGCAGCCCTCGTTCAACTCTTTTCCTGTTGACTGGGTCCTCTTTCAAAACCTCGTGAAACCTTCGTGTCAAAGCATTCATGACAGCTGCGGTTCGTTTAGCTTCTTCAGTCGCATCGAGAGGCTTGACTTCCAAGACTTTTCTTCCTGTAGACACAGGATCGGATGCACTGACGGCGGGAGACAGCTTAGGTCCGCGGATAACAAGAGCTGCTCGATGTTGAACGGCGTTTTTGAACGTGAACTTGATGTCTGGAAATTCGGAAAGCCTAACATTCTGGAGCTTCGAAGAGAGTTTGGAGGCTTCTTCGTTAGCGATTCTTCCTGCACGTCTGTCCAGGACGACTATTTCTTCGTCAACTGTCGCGAAGTTGCATCTGAATGCCACATCTCTAGGAAAGACTTCGATGTCGAGACCTAATGCTTCAAGGGCTCCTCTTCCAGTGTAGAATTTTGAAGGGTCGTATCCGAGCATGGCGAGCGTGGCAGTGTCGCTTCCTGGCGGTATGCCAGGGGCTATAGGGTCGATTATGCCGTTTACCCCCTTTGCTGCAACTTGGTTCAGGGCAGGTCTGTGCGCTACTTCAAGCGGGGTTTTCCACCCTAACTCTTTCACCGGCCTGTCGGCCATTCCGTCTGCGATTACCAAGATTGCTTTGGAACTCATCGTGACCCTTTCCTATCACTTGTCAGTCGGGGTTAAAATCATTATGCACGGACAGACGAAAACATTTTATTAAGAAAATGTTTAATAGTTTCTGCATCAGTGTTGTTGCGAGTGGTTGAAATGGGCGACTGTCTTCCACATCGCTGATTTGTTCGGGAAACCAGCTCATTTCAGGAAAGATACCACGGTAGTATTATATGCAACCTGTAGAAAACAGAGGAGAGATTTGAATGGCTAGGCCAGATGATAAGAACGAGAAGACCATTTCAAGAGAGAAATGGAGCAAACATTTCGGCAAATGGTTTAGAAAAGTACTGATTGAAGGGAGAATTCTTGACTATCGATATCCGATTAAAGGACTCGGAGTCTGGCTCCCATATGGTTTCAAAATACGTGAGAACGTTTTCAGAATAATTCGAAACCAACTGGACTCCACTGGACACAGTGAAGCTTTGTTTCCACTTCTCATTCCAGAAACTTCTCTGAAAAAAGAGGCAGAACACGTTGAAGGATTTGAAGCGCAAGTATTCTGGGTGACTCAAGGTGGCGACAAACAGTTAAAGACACGACTGGCCCTGAGACCAACTAGTGAAACCATAATAGGTCCTATGCTGCACTTGTGGATTCGCTCTTTCACCGATCTGCCATTGAAGCTCTACCAAATAGTCACTGTTTTCAGGTTCGAAACGAAGGCTACGAGACCGATCCTGAGGATGCGAGAGTTTGACTTCAAAGAGGCACACACTGCGCACGCCAGTGAGGCGGACGCTGAAGCTGAAGTCAGGGAGGAGATCGACAACTACAAAAAAATCTTCAGCGAAATATGCGTTGCATATCGCATATCGAGAAGACCAGAATGGGACAAGTTTGCGGGGGCGAAATATACAACAGCTTTTGACATGATATGTCCTGACGGTAGAACGTTGCAGATTGGAACGGTACATCAC
>DATEYW010000081.1:0-3006 GCA_035256045.1 Bathyarchaeia archaeon
AAGAATCCCGTCTGCTCTTACAAGCAAATCAGGTTCATTTGCCCATCCTGGAAAATATTTGTCATAAAGGTTCCTGAAGCTCTCGCAGGTCCAAGTGTACGAATGGACTCCATTTGTGATGGCGCGAATTTCATGTCCTGGGAACATCGTTTTTGATGAGTCTCGGTGTCTCTTGGCTACACCATTACAATAATTGCTTAGGTTGAGGGCGAACAGCGTCATATTTAATCTTTCTTGCCCGCCGAGTTTTTTTAGGACATCGAGGGATACGGGGTCTCCTAGCACTTCTCGAACCAGATCGTAGGAGAATTTGTCATGCCCTGCCTCGACAGGGGTATGCGTAGTGAAAACGCATAGGTTTCTAACTTTCTCGATGTCCATTCCATTTTTCTGCAGCAACTCAAGAGCGAGGAGACTGGAATGACCCTCGTTCATGTGGTACTTGCGAACTCCTAAACCCAAGGCGTCCAGTATTCTCACACCACCGATTCCAAGAACAATCTCTTGTTTGAGGCGGTATCTTTCATCCCCGCCGTACAAAAAGGAAGTAATCTCCCTATCCTCAGGATTGTTCCCTTCTAGATCAGTGTCGAGAAAGTAGACGGAAACAACACCGCCTTTTTGGCTCTTCACCGTGTAGAGCCAGGGCTTGACGGCTACATCTCTTTTTTGAATTTGCACTTTCACCTCCGTGGAAAGCAGCTGCATATGTTCTGAGGGTTCCAACGGGTCGGGATGTTCTACTTGTTTTCCATCGCTGGTTATCTCTTGCCTGAAATGGCCTTTCTTGCTAACCAACGTAATTCCTACCAGAGGAACTTTCAGATCTGCACTTGATCTGATCGTGTCTCCTGCGAGAATCCCTAAACCTCCGTTGTATGTGTGAATGTTATTCGACAGCCCAATTTCCATTGAGAAGTAGGCAATTTTTTGTCTCATTAAGTTGGCTTCTGACTCAACCACTTTTTCCAGGTCCCTATGACGATGATATTTCAGCTAATAGTGAAGCTGCCAACTGATAAAGCCTCTCTTAGCGCGCTAAGGGATTGGAAAAGCGTGACGATCCGCAAAGTCGACCCTTTTTTCTCGAGTTTTCACGATGACCATTCAGACATTCCGCTCGCAACTTGCAGCAGGCAAGCATTTTCAATCTCAAAGTGTCAGACAGAAAAAAAGGAGCCGTGCAGGAATATCACTAAACGAATTATCTGGGGCTCTTAGACGTGTGTTCTTGCTGTAGTTGGGCAATACTCAACTAATGCTGTCAGGTGCGCACGACTGAATCTAAAGCTGTACTTCGGCTTTCGTGGCTGCCATATAGCTCAGTAGTTGAAGACTTCAGAGTCTTGATGTAGGCAGGGTCAAGTTCGCACTCATCTTCTCCTACTATTTTCAATTTGGCTGTGAGCCTGTTCCCTTCCACGCGAATGATGTTGTACGAGTTCCGGTAGAACCCTCGGAGTCTGTTTGTTGAAACGGCTCCGGCGTAGACTATGTTAAGATCTCCTGTGGTCCACAACCAAGGACGGTGTCGATGCCCGCATAGCACTGCGTTTGCCCCATGGGAGATGAGACTCCACAAGACGTCGCCCGCGTCGGTCGTCATGTTTTTTTCCATTCCTGTATCAGGAATAGGCATCAAGTGATGATGCAGCAGAACTATTTTGAATCTATCAGTGGATTTATCTAGACATTCTTTGAGCCAGAGTCGCTGGCGATAGCCAACTTCACCGTCATCCCGGTCTGGTCTTGATGAGTCTAGTTTTATGATCAACTTTCCTTTGAGCTCTACCACTGAAGTTGACTCTCCGAAGAAATCTGGAAACAGCCTGTAGCCTGTAGTTCTCGCATCGTGATTGCCGCTCACGACGACCAAGTTCTTGCATCTCAGCTGCTGGAGATATCGCCTTGCTTCCTGAAACTCTTCGAATAGACCTTCCTCTGTCAAATCGCCTGTTACGGCGACAACGTCCGGGGCAAGAACATTGATTTCATCGATTGCTCTCTGCAACGTCTTTCCCTGCAATTTCGGACCACAATGGATGTCTGAAAGATGAACCATTAACAGATTTTCTTCTTTGTCCATAACAACACCTTTTAACGGAAACGAATTCAAACCGACTTGAGCTCTCGTTTCCGAGACTACTTTCTGGTACGACACATAATGTAGGCTTTCTTCGTTGAAAACTTGAGGACTGCTACGGTGAACATCATGTATCGACCGCTCACTTTGAGCGAGCGCGAATATAAATGTTGTGATTTTGCAGCCCAACGCGAATACAGATTGAGCCTCGTATGCCGTCGCTATGGCTCACGCGCTTCATTCTCTGAGAAGGGAACCATTTTTCACAACGCCTAGGGGGGTAGGGCGTTTTGGTTGAAATCGGGCCAAAAAGAATCTCCACAGCCCCAAGCAGTGCGCGTTACTAACCTATGCGCTCGTCAATACAAAATGTGGTCAAGAGTCACAATTTGAGGACCCATACTTTCGTGAATACAAAAGGGATTACTGTGAGGTTTTTAAGGCATGGCCCAAATATGAAATACAGAGAAAGGACCTCGATGAGGAAACGGGAAAACTTTGCCCCGATTCTAGCAACTCTACTATTTCTTATAGCATGTGCAGGAGTCAGTTCAGTCGGAAACATTCTTACCCCCTCCATTTGCGTGTCCAATTTCTCATGGTCAGCAACCCTCAAGCCCACCACCTCTACTGTTCCCAGCGTCAACATCGGCGACCATGAAACTGTCGCCATAGAAAATCGCAGATACGAGCTGACCAGCGAAATCATTGCAGACGAGTCCGCCGTGATCTTCATCAGAAACTCGACACTAGTATTCTCTCCTCCTGAAGGCATTGAAACAAGTATTCTGCTAAGAGGAAACGCCCGCCTTCTCATAGTCAACTCGAGTGTCCTTTTCAACCGTACAGCTGACTACTGCAACATAGAAGCCTATGGACAGGCGCAGATCAACATAACGGACTCAGAACTGACTGGAAAGGGT
>DATEYW010000082.1:0-10977 GCA_035256045.1 Bathyarchaeia archaeon
TCACGGAAACATCACGAGAGGGCATCACATGGACGAAATAGTCTTCGCTCTATTGGGCTGCCTGTCTGCAGCAACGATAGTGTCATCAATAGTCTACTATCGAAGACTTCGCCAGGCTCAAAGCGAGTATGAAAGAGCGCGCAGCGCGGTCGAAGACATCGTTCTCAGTTTCAACAGACAGTTCAAACGTGAAAATGAGAAGCTAGAGTCAATAGCTTACAAGGTAGAGTCTCTCACCTCCAAATCCGATAACAGCCTCTTCATGGCTGCAGAAGTCACAAAGAAGATGGAAGCCGTGGAGGCCAAGGCAAACCTTGACAGCCAAGGCTTATCACAGATCACCGGGCGAATCAGTGATCTGGACATGAGATTGCGTGACGCTATGACATCACAAGAAGCGCTCACCGCTCGCGTGTCAAGTTTGGAGCAACAATCAAAGCAACCAGTCATCGGTCCTGAAGTAAGCCTAGAAGGAGTAATACCGATTAGACGAGAGAAAGCATTGTCACAATTGACAGACACTGAAGTGTCGGTTTTGGAAATGCTCGCCACTGAAGGGCCCAAAACCGCCCCCGAGATTAAGGACCGAGTGAGGCTCAGCAGAGAACACACCGCGAGACTGATGAAGAGATTATATGAAGAAGGTTATCTTGAGAGGGAGACCGGGAAAATCCCGTTTAAGTACAGTGTCAAGAAAGAGATGGAGAAGTTTCTTAAGAAAACTGAAAGCCAAACGTCTCAGCCAGTCTGACATCTGCTCCGATGTTGTGGAATATGCGTCTAAGACACGCGCTGCTTTATTGCTGCCTGAGGTAGGGCAGGCGCCAGCTTGTATTTGAGATTGTTGGAAGGCCCCGTTTTCTGCAGGAGACCTTTGGCAGCCATCCTAGCCAAGTATGTTGCTACTGTGCTCAGACTGATGGGTTGTTTCAGTTCTTGCTCGTACACAGTCTGCACTTCTCTGGATGAGAACCATACGACAGGGAAATGCTTCTGGACTATGCTGCGGGTTCTGTCAGACTTTGAAAATTGCTCAAGAGTTCCAGGACTGCTAGCGGGATTGGAACCAGTGCCTGATCCTCCTCCCAGAAGTTCCACTAAGTCAAGAAGTCGCATCGCTTTGTCGCGTGTGATCTGACCTTCGAAGCTAACCGAATACTTGTTGCCTTCGCTATCGAACAGTTCGACACGCATTCGTCTTGCCGGCATCGCCCGCATGCACCTTGGAACAGTGTTCACAACTTCACAATTCACAATTAATAGGTGTTGTGGTGAAATGCCTCCGTAAAATAAGCGAAAATGTTGCTCCAAATTAATAACGCGACTAGTTTCTCACTTTTTTTGAGTCTCAAGGGTCACAGACTTTTCGGAACCGAGAAACAGCCATCAACTAGGTTCCGAACTCATTCTCCAGTAGAAACGTGGGGGTGAGCGCTTCACACGAAAAAGGCAGAAACAGCTCAATAAATCAAAAAACAACAGTGTGAAAGAGCTATCTTGCAGTTGATTTCACACGGACTTCACAAAAAGTGAAGGGGGAAAGCATACGCTACGTTGAAATCTGTTTTAAGGAAGCGTTCATACGTCGTCTACCATAGTGCGAAGCAGGCTGGAAGATATTCATATTGGCCAATAAAGTAAGTTGTTTTATGTTACTGTTTGGTTGGTCTGCCACCCCTAGATTTCCGTTGGAGAATGTTTCTACTTGTTGATGCATAAAGTCTGGTAAGCAGAGTTTTTTTGTGCATATCTAAAATCTTTAATTACAATCTTTATAATGAGTTCATATCTATTACCAGTCGGAGTATATCCCTTCTAAATAAGGAATTAACATTGTTCTTCAGATCAAATATGGGTTCCAGTAGAAGTTCTGGGGTGTGTGACAAGATCAGGCAGGCTATTTGTCCGTGTTGAGACCTTTTCTCTTTAGGTTTGTTGTGTTGACGATTTAGATTTCTGTACGATAGGCTTTATGTTTTCCAGGGGAAGAAGAGCCGTTACTACTCAAACTCCAGTTGGTGAAGGTGTGACAGATCCTGCTTCCCTCGATGATGTTTTCGACAGATTTGTAAGCTGCACGAAGCTCTTTAGGGACAGAGAAGTTCTGCGTCACGACTATCTCCCCCTCAGATTGCCTCATCGGGAAGAACAGATACGCCAGCTTGGGTTGACGGTTGCTCCATTGCTTAAGAGTGCGAGAGGATCGAATATTTTCATCTATGGGAAAACTGGAACGGGCAAAACCGCTGTTGTGAAGTACGTGTTGAACCGTCTGGAGTTTAAGGCGAAAGAGTTCAATGCGCCGATCAGGCTATGCTACGTAAACTGCCGCTTGGCGGGTTCGGACTATCGCGTCTTTGCCGCCCTCTGCCAGAATCTAGGGGTCCAAGTGCCTTTCACCGGCCTGTCAGTAGGTGAGGTGTTTGACCGTTTTAGAACGGGGTTGGACGTGGCTGGTGTGCTCTTCATGGTGGTTCTAGATGAAGCGGACGCGTTGATAAAGACGAAGGGTGACACCCTGCTATATGAACTCACAAGAATGAATGAAGTTTTGAAGAAGAGCAAAATCACTCTGGTCGGCATCTCTAATGATCTTCGACTTAAAGAGTTTCTGGACCCTCGGGTGCTGAGTTCATTGAGCGGGGAAGAGATGGTGTTCAGACCGTATGATGCTGGTGAGTTGAAGAACATACTTGCTGAACGGGCACGAGTTGCGTTTGTTGACGGGGCACTTACTGACTCCGCGCTTGGGCTCTGTGCTGCTCTTGCCGCAGCAGAGCATGGAGATGCGCGGCGTGCATTGGACCTTCTGCGTGTTGCAGGGGAGGTGGCGGAACGGAAGACTTCGAGTGCAGTCACTGAGGAGCATGTTCGGGAAGCGGAAAAGCATATTGAACACAATCGGGTCGTTGAAGCTCTGGGCAACCTCACTCTGCACTCAAAACTCGTCACGTTGAGCATTTTCCACTTGGACAAGGCCAGTAGCAAAGGCGCTATTACGGGGGAGATATCAGAGGTTTATAATGAACTGAGTGGGGAGTTGGGAGTGGCTCCTCTGACTCAGCGACGATTAGGCAGTTTAATAAACGAGTTGGATGCGATGGGTCTGCTCAATGCTAAGGTCGTAAGCATGGGCAGGTACGGCCGAACGAAAAAGATACGATTGGAGATATCTCGCACCATCATCCGCGACGTTTTTGTGGGTGACGATAGGCTTGGTCGACTTATCGACCATCAACCGCGGTGTTTAACAAAAGCTCATTGAGGGCACGCAAGGCCCTGGTCAAATGATAGGACAGTCAGCTCTAGTGTTTGGAGGTTCACTACTGGAACGTTCGCTGGAGTGGGAACAAAGCCGTTTCTCTGCATGTAGCCTGTTTGTCTTTGCCAACAGCCTGAATTCACTAACAGGACCCCACGATAGTTATTGTATTCCAACGCGTGGACGTGCCCTGCATGGAAAATGTCAGGTACGCGTTCGATGACAAGGGAATCTTTAGACTCCGGTGAGATTGGCGTCTTGCCTCCATACAAAGGTGCTAGGTGCCTGGCTTGTAAGAGTAAGCGCATCGATTTCTCAGGATGATTGTGAGTCATATCCGGGACGGTTGAGATTACATCGTCGAGGCTGCGCCCATGAAACATCAATACTTCGATGCCGTGAAGGCTCAGCGTACATGGATTTCCCAATGAATGGACTCTTCTCGATTCCTGGAGTATTTCCAGAAAGACCTTTGATATTGCAGGTTGGGGGAGTGCTTTTCTCGCAGCGTCGTGGTTCCCCGGCGTGATGATTACTTCTATGTAATCGGGGATTTGCTCAATGTATTTTGAGGCCAGCCTGTACTGCTTGTTCACATCTCTTATGACCAGTTCCGACGCTTGGTTGGGATAGATTCCGATGCCGTCCACGATGTCGCCTGCGACAAGCACGTATTTGACGTGGCCTGCAATGTCACGCATCCTACTGTCGCCGTACTTTCCATTGAGCCAGAGTATGAAGCGGTTGAATGCGTCTCTTGTAAAATGTGAGCTGCCTACGTGCAGGTCTGAAGTGAGCACAGCATAGACCGGGACTCCTGCTTTGTGCTGTGGCCGTTGCGCAACGTCGGGAAGTATTATGTCTTCGGCAACGAGCAGGTTGCTTCTAGTCTTTAGAGTTCCAACGCAGACGACTTGGTCGAGCATCAACATGTTAGCTTTCTTTTGAAGATCTTGGGAAGCGTTTTGTGGGACCATAATAGCCGCGCTTGCTTTCAAGTCTTCGAGAGTCAGGATTGTCCTTTGCTTTGTCTCTCTCTTGTCCGTTATCATTCCAATTATCTTGAGTCGAGTGTTGGGTTGCGCTTTGACCGCATCCATTATAGAAGTAGCGCTCTTCACGTCCATCCTTTGTCTCAGGAGCCTCTCCATTCGTTTGAACCTGTCCTGAAAATACTCCAAATAGTCGTCTATCGTGCCTCCTGTGTCTATTTTTGATCCGGGGTCATCGACTATTTTCAGATCAGATTCGATTTCTCTCGCGTAAGGATAGAAAGGCTGCTTTGGTTCAATCATCTGTGTGAGTTGTGCGGTGTGACTGACGCACGATGGGGTTTGTTGAGTGATGATCTCTTTTACTGGTTCGAGTGGTGCCAGCAATTCTTCCAAGAATTGCCTCTCGATGAACAGGGGTTTGTCCTGGAGACTGTCCATCTCTCTGATTGCTTTAGCAACAATCGCGCTGGGGTCTTCTGTTGATGACAGCATGCTGAGAAATTCGAATGCGTCTCTGTTGAGTTGGTAGCCTGCAGAGATTGTTAGTTCCACGGCCTTTTGAAGCCTCTCGATTTCGCTCACAGCCTGCTGGTTCTCCTTTCTCGCATTTCTCTGTATCTGACTTCAACTGGGGTGTTCCTTTCTCTTTCTATTTCATCCTCGCTTTTAACGGATTTGCTCGAAATTTTCAAACTTGCTTCTTGACGCTTTTTGGTCAGTCGAGTAGTCCGAGTGAGAGAATTTAGGATGCTTTAATATCGCTTCAAGAATACCGTTAGGATGAGGATGCTGGCACATGAGTGAGCTTCGGAAAGTGCAACGAACGGCCGGTGGGACTTTCTTCGTTTGCCTACCTAAGTCTTGGGCTCAACACTACAACCTGAAACGAGGAGGAATCATAGGGATTAGCGAGAATGCCGATGGAAAACTTACTATCGACCCCAAGTACGGAGCTGAACCTTCACCGAAGACAGTGATCTTGGTACCCGGCCCTCTTCTAGAGCGCGAGATCATAGCCAATTATCTTCTTGGAGTCGATGTTATTCGTGTTCATGGAAGGGAGCAGATTTGTCTTGAGGATCGAGAATCAGTCAAAGATACTGTCAGTGGGCTCATAGGTTTGGAGATTGTTGAGGAGGACAGGTCTGGGATGGTCTTGCAGTGCCTGTTAGAGCCTTCTGGTTTTCCCCCTGAGAAGATACTTCGGCGGGCGTACGCGATTGCTGCTGGAATGCATAGGGATGTGGTTAACGCGTTTGTTGAAGGGGAGACTCAGTTAGCCAGGAGTGTGATGGTCAGAGACAACGAAGGCAACAGACTATATTTTCTCCTTGTTCGCATATTGCGTACGATTATTCAGAACCCGGGATTAAGCGAGAAACTTGGCGTCGGCCCGATTGAATGCCTTGACTATCGGCTAGCCGCGAGCCTGGTTGAGGCGATCGGTGACGAGTGTGTTCGAGTTGCTCAGAAGACTGTCGAATTAAAAGGCGCTAGGCCCGATAAGGAGTTGGGGAAGCTGTTTGCGGACTTTCAGGGGATCTGTTTTGAAGCTCATGAAAAGGCGTTGACCGCATTTTTGACGGGTGACATTGACTTAGCTGAGAAAGTTCGAAACTTGCGCAAGGACATTGAGAAAGAATTCGCTAGCATCGAGGGGCTCGCTCAAGCTCAGTCGATGGAGATTGTTCCTCGCATTTTGGCAATAGCTTCCTTTCTGAGGCAGATTTACGAACACGGCGTGGACATATCAGACCTGGCCGTTCCGAGAAATCCTGATACTTAGTCGCTTCAAGGAGGCAAGGCGCTAACTTTTTGAGGCGGGTTCCCGAACGAAACATCCTTCTCTTCCGTCAACTCGATTGTATACTGCGTTTCGCCGTTTACGCGGCAATGGGATTCGATGGTGACGTATTCGCCGTAGACGTTTTCTGCGGTCGCTCCGCTCCTTAAGAGTATCTCCTTGCCGTACAAGTTTTCGACGCGCGCTTCTTTCCCAATTGTGATTTCTTGGGCTCGCACTAGGCCTTGTATAGTGCCCCTGTTGCCTATTTCAACTGATCGCGCGTAGACACCTTGTCCAGTGTTGATTGAACCGCCAACGTCGACGTCTTCCTCCGCAGTGATCTTCTTTGCGCGTAATGTCCCTCCGATTTCAATGTTTTGGGCGATGATTTCCCCACTAACGTCTACTCTGCCTCCCACTTCAACTGAACCGGAGAGTCTCAGTGAGCCGTCAACGTCAATTGAACCGCCGACTTCTACTTCGCTACCGTGCATTAGGCCTTTGACCTCAACTTTTCCGCCTACTTCGATCTGTTCAAATTCGAGTTCTCCTTCGACCCTTAGCCATCCACCGACTTCGATGTCGCCACCCTTGGTCTTGCCTGTGAGTGTGACGCCTCCGCCCACGTCGATGTCTTCAAACTCTAGGGGGGCTCTTGATTCGAAGGTTCCTCCAACGTCTATTTGCCGGATCTTGCCACCTCCGACTCGCGCTGCCCCGCCTACCTCAACGCTCTCTGTTTCTACCCTTGCCTCTATCGACAAGCTTCCGCCCACTTCAATGCTGTCGGCTTTGACCTCGCCTTTTGCCTCGAAGCTTCCTCCAACTTCTATTGTTTCTGCCTTCGTGTTACCATCCACTTTGAGGCTTCCGCCCACTTCGATATCGTCAACTGCAAGATCTTTTCCAACGTGAATAGCATTGTCAACGTCGACACTCTCTGCAGTCATGTTTCCAGAGACGTTCAATCGTCCATCGTCGATTTCGATGTCGCCGTCCACGTTTAGATCGCCTTGTACGGTGACCGAATCTTCAGCATCGAGTTCTTTCGCTGAAAGCGTGCATTCAAAGGTGTCGTGTCCTTCACAATAGACTGTTCCGTTCACTTTGACGGTCGGAGGGTTGCCTGTTCCTTTGACGGTGACATGCTTCCCTATTTCTAGATCTCCATTGACCTCATCCAAGGTCATTGTGGTGTTTGATGGAGCTGTGATTCTACCGGCCAATTCGATTCGCCTCATGATTTTCATGTTTCCGCTTGTTTAAAAGGGGTACTCACATCTGGTGACTAGCCGGTTCATTGCAGTCGTTGAGCTCTGTGCAGAAGTATGACGTCGGCAATTCTTGTAATCTGGGCGTTTGGCTCGCTGCTGCCAAGGTCTCCAACTTGAATACGTGGTGATACCGTCGTTACTGGCTCTATGCCATTCAACTGAAATACCTTGTCGGTCAGATCGATGTTGAGTTTTCGTCTTCCTCAACTCTTCCAAACTATGCTTTTTCTCGTTCCTAATGTCATCATAACCACCTCATTTCTTGATGAATAATGCTAACCCTTTGGACCCCTTAAAAGACGACGCACTTGGAGAGAACACGGTTTGTAGTCACAATCTGTGTGCCTATTCCTCTAGGGCCGCGAAAAATTTGCGCATCAGTTTGAATGTTTCTAGGTATTCGAGTCCCCATTTTGTTGTTCGATATTTCTTTGAGTCCTCAAGCTGCACTTCTGTTATGAATCCATGGGCCACCAAGAAGGCCAGCTCTTTTTTAGTGCGGTCCACTGGCATGTTAGCTCCATAAGAGACTCTGGTCAACGAGCACAGCCCTTTTCGAGCGACTATCTCGACAATGTCTGCGTAAATATCGTATTTCGTTCTTCGCCGTTCTTCAGACAACCCGCAGCGTCTCCGAGCCTATTATTAAGTAAAATATGTACAAGGTTAATTTTAATTGCGGTGAACCAAAGTTCGGGTTCACACCTGTTTCTCTCGGCTGTTCTTTTGTTCGGAGATACACTGTGGATAAAGCTAAAAGGCGCAATCTAGAAGTTCATAACTGTGCCGGGGTGGCGGAGTGGTTATCGCGCTGGCCTCGAGATCATATCAAGAAAGAGGGCCTGAAAAAGCAGTGGCAAGTCAGCCAGTGGGCCTTTGGGCTCGCAGGGGTTCGAGTCCCTTCCCCGGCGCCATTCTAATGGTAGAAATCTTTATCGCCCCTGAACGTATTGCGTTATGCGCTGCAAAGGAAGTGAGTCTGTGAGGGAAGACGACTCTATAACTAAACCGTCTGACGCGGTTCGCTATTGTGCCGAAAACCGTAAGATAACAGTGGATGCTTTAGGACTCCCTCAGCGTTTGGTGCTTACCTATTTGAAAAGTACTTTCCAGTGTGCAAAGAAACTTGTTAAGGGCACTCTCATCGAGTGGATCTACGGTCAGCGTATGCCGTTCTGCATCGGTAAGTACAAGAACGTTGAAGTAGGCGTCGGTCAGTTCTGGATAGGTGCTCCTGCCGCCACCGCAATTTTGGAAGAAGCCATCGAGTGTGGTACGGAAAAAATTTTTGAAGTAGGGCTTTCTGGCGGAATACAACCTTACCTCAAACCTAGTGATCTAGTCGTAGTGACCGAAGCGATCCGTGATGAAGGGACTTCGTTTCACTACCTGCCTCCGGAAATCAAAGTTCAGTCAGATCCCTCCTTAAGAGACAAACTTACCGAATATCTCGGTCGAAAGGAAATACTACACTATGTTGGGCCAGTCTGGTCCACAGACGCTCCATACAGAGAAACACTTGGCAAGGTTCGAAGATTCAGAGAAAGAGGCGCCTTATGCGTCGATATGGAGACTTCAGCGATCTTTTCGTTGGCCAAATACAGACACGTCAAAGCCGCATCTGCACAAGTGATTTCCGACGTTTTAACAGAGAGTAATTGGAAGCTTGCTTTTGGTCACAAAGCAGTCGTGAAAAGCGAAAGGGCTCTCTTGAAGGCTGTTCTAGAAGTGTTCTCACAAGAATAGAACAAGAATCAATCGTTGGAAGCAGGCGCAATTATGTTAAGCGACAGCTATCTACCTATTCTAGTAGCCACAAGAGTCTTCAAAGGCTTTTCTTTAGACGCCCTAATCAGCTTGACACCTAGTCGGTTTATGGCGCATTGAGCTGCTTCTCTCGCTTCTCTTCTAGTTGCGTATTCTTTCTTCAGTTCAATCCACGGCAACGTTTCGTCAATTCTTATCCACACAGTGTACAAAGGTCTTCACCGCGGACGGCATGTTGATGTCAAATGACTATAACAGTTATGAATCCAAAGTAGCGATTCACAGTCAACGGTGGGGCAGCAAGGATGTTTTGGAGGCTAGTAAATTTGGAAAATTCTTGGTTATTGCGGATACTTATTCTGCCTTCATTAATACTATAAGGAGGCGAGGTCGGATTGTTAGGTGAGGGTCATCAATGCCGAGAAGGAAAGAGTCTGCAAAAGAAGATCGGCAGTTCACGTGCTCAAACTCTACTTGTGGCTGGGTCTTTTCAAAACCCATCAAAGTAATCAACTTACGCGAAACAAAATCAGAGCCTTATGACGCCTGTCCACGTTGTCTGACTGAGATTGTGATAGGATGCGAGCCCTCGGTTGATTCCAAACCGGATATCGGAATGGAAACTGAACCGTTAAAAACCAAGTCCAAGCTCAAAGACAAGAAGGCTGAGCCGCAGCCTACAAGCCCGTGTTCACAGCACTTCGGTTATCTCAGTGAGCGGTCAAGAAACGAGAAGATACCTGATGAGTGTGTGATGTGTCCAAACATTGTAAAATGTATGCTCAAGACTGTCAACGGCTAAATGAACGCGCTTGCCAAGAAACCCTCTGTTTGAATATTGCTTGTTTGTAACAAAAAATTAGGGTTTATGTTGTTTTCGCATTTCACTTTTTCTTTTCTGGCTTTTTTGGCTCTTCTTTAGGTGCTTCTTCGACAGTCTTTTCTTCGGCCTTCTTTTCCTCTGTTTCCATTTCGCTCGTTATTTCTTCAATTGGTTTTGGCGGGGGTGTGGTTGCCATTGTCCAACCTATCCATGCCCCTATGCCCATGATGGCGATGAAAGCGACCAGAACTGGGAAAGCGACAATCCAAAAGCGAATAGCGTCACGGTCATTGAGGTTGAAAGCTCTACCCATCCAATCGGGATAAAACAGTGTGACGACATAGAAGACGCCGACGATTGCGCAGACGGTGAAGATTAAGCCACCTATAGTTTGATCTTTACTGACCAATAGTACATCACCACATAACAGCGGAGTCTATCTCTCTAATACCATTTAAAGTTTACCGTGGGCGCAGGTCTATGTTGTGCCTGACTCCCATGTTGTCAGATACTTGTGCTGCTCCTGGGTCAGCTTGTCTATCTTGACTTTCATAGCTATGAGTTTCAGATTTGCGACTTGTTCATCAATTTCCTTCGGAACGCTGTAAACTTTGGCTTCAAGCTTTTCATTCTTGACAATGTGCTCAACGCACAGCGCCTGATTTGCGAACGACATGTCCATAACTTCTGACGGATGCCCCTCAGCAGCGGCCAAGTTGACGAGTCTTCCTTCAGCCAGAAGGTACAGTTTTCGTCCGTCATCGATTGAGTATTCGTCGAGGTTGGGGCGGATATTTCTCTTTTTGGTGGAAATCTTGTCAAGGTCTTTCTGATTGATTTCCACGTTGAAGTGGCCGCTGTTGGCCATGATTGCACCGTCTTTCATTTTCTTCATATGTTCGCCTCTTATGACGCTGGTGTCGCCCGTTACCGTAACGAAAATATCTCCGATAGCTGCAGCTTCGCTGATGGGCATGACTCGAAAACCGTTCATTGAAGCCTCAAGAGCCCTTAACGCATTCACTTCGGTCACGATGACGTTTGCTCCCATTCCTTGGGCTCGCATCGCT
>DATEYW010000083.1:0-8578 GCA_035256045.1 Bathyarchaeia archaeon
CCTGAGGACATAAAATTCCTTGCCTCCGAAGAGTATTTCGAACCATATTTCATCATCGGAGGAAAATACGTTTTAGACTACTGCAAGAAACACATGATTGAAGCCGAAGTTGACAAAAAGACAACCAGATTGTTTGTAGCTGGGCAAGAGTTCAATTCAAAGGAATCTGACCCAAAGACGAGGCGCAGAGTGGTGGAGATGACGGGTGAAGAACATGTTCATTACGAAAAACAAGGCTATTATGTTCTTGACCGAATGAGCCGAGAGATTTCGCCTGAAAGACTACCAATCTCTCCTTTTGTTGTACGGGAAAAAAGTTCTGACCTTAACTACCTCTTCAAGAGGATGCACATTTCGGACGAGACTCAAATCGACTTCTTGAAGACAAAAATTGCACGGAGACCTGCTGACGTGGCCGAAATAATACGGGAAATCTTCGACATCACAGACCGAACAATCGCCTACTACCCGATGTACCTTCTCACTTTTGAAAGCGCAAAGAAGCGAAAAGAAGCAACCGTTACGATAGACGGCATCACAGGCGAAATGGTGCTGAATGGAACAAGAAACCTCGGCGTCAATACGATCCTGACCTCCCGACAAGTTCTTGCGCCTCAGATTACGGAGAGAATTGTTCGTGAAGAAGTTCAGCCTGCGCCTCAAATTGAGTCAATTCCGGATGTTGTTCCGTCTGTCGTAAAAGATGAGGTGAAAGTTTCTCCGAAAGAAGCCCAGATTACTGAATCTCGACTTTTTCAGCCGGTTGTTTGTAAAGAGGCACGGCTCGAGCCGGTTCTGGATGTTGTTCCCGCTGTGGCAAAAAACGAGATGGAAGTTTCTCAAAAGGAGGATGAGGTCATTGAGTCTAAGCATTTTGAGCCGGTTGTCTGCGAGGAAGTTCCCGCTGAGCCTGTTGCTGAGGTTGTTCCGCCCGTCGCAGAAGATGGCGTGGATAACGGTTCAAAAGATCGTCATATAGATCAACCAGCTCAACCCAAAGAAACTACCTCTTCCGAACAAGAACAAACAGAGCCAGTGTACATCCTTCCGCCTGGTGCAACCGATGACACATTGAAAGTTCCGAGAGAAGAAGAAACAATCCAAACCATTCAGCCCGACGACAATGAGCGTACAATCCTTGGTTTTCCAGCCAGGATTCTTGGCAAGGTTGTCGAGATAGACGACAATGTGACGACCGTCGATGGGGACGTGGAGATTCCTTCGGGTACCAACATAAACAAGGACCTTGTGGTGAAAGGCTCTTTGAAAATAGGTGACAACTGCAGAGGTCACGCAAAGCTGAAAGCGTTCAAAGGCATAACAATAGGTGCCGACACGATAATTGACGGTGACTTGATCTCCGGAGGCAATATCTTTGTTGGGCCACGCTCGCTCATAAACGGTGTAGTTGAAGCTTCCGGAGTATTTGAAATCGAAAAAGATGCTGTGGTCGAAGCAGTCTCTTCTTAGACACCCGTTTCCCAATAAGTCGCAAGTTTTGATTTATCCGTCTAACTCGATTAAGTTTTCCGCAGCCGCGGAATGTGTCTTTCCAATCATTATTCTTCGTTAGTAACGGTTAAGTGTATTTGGACCACAGTGGCAAATATCAAAGCTTAATCTGGGTTGAGCCTAACGATCTTGAATATGAAGTCTGAAAGCTATGTGCGTTCGCACGCGTTTGTTCAGGCTGTCCTTTTTGTTGGTTTGTTCTTCTCTGTCTTGAATATTGCCTACACGATTACTGTTGTGGCTATTATTCGGTCATGGCTCCTTACTTGGTGGGTTGATAGAAGATTTCCGTTTTGCTTAATCCCTCTCTGGGCTTTTTTGCTAGTTTCGACCGTGTTTTTCATGCTCGGGATTTATTATTATCCGAGGAACCGTCCTAGGCTTGCTTTTGACGGGATCAACAAATTCCTTATCTGCGTCACGATAGGCATTCTCGTCTGGATTGCAGTGGCACTAGGTCTTACTCACGTCCTGTACATAGGCGACTTTAACGTGCTACAAATCATACAAAACGTCTTCTCTGGAGAGCCTCGCCTTGAACTGCCAGTTGAGACTATAGATGTCTTTCCGACTCTGGGGGACACTGTCTTAATCGGGTACATCCTGTCTTTCCTATTTTCGTTCTTCGCAAGCTGGCGAGCTTTGAGAACGGTGCGTCAAGACAGGCAAATATTTGTTCTTGGAAAGCCAAATGTGCGGCAATGAAAGTGGGTTGGATTACGAGCCAGATTTAAAGAGCGCTCAAAGTGAAAGATCTATTTTAGTTCTTCAACTATTCCTATATCACCAAGAAGTGGGAAGAGATTGCGGTGTATTTAGAGAATGTGTTCATGCTTACGCTTATTCTTTTTTGTCCTTCTTGAAATTGTGAAATAGATTGCGAAACTCAGGGCTGGGATTAGGATCAAAGGGATTTCGGAAATGTTGTTCCTCAAGACAACAAAAGGTCCTACCTCATCCTTCCATGTATATTCTTTTGTGGTTGAGCGAGAGAGGAGTTGTATGTCTTGCATTTCAAGGTCTAGATTGTTAAGGTCAGCCCAAAGCAGCATTGATGTTCCGTCAATCAGCCAATAAGTGGGGTATCCAGATGTAATCCAATTCACACCGTTCCACTCGTAAAGGATACCATCCGAACTCAGCATGTAGTCGTAGCTGTAGCTATCGATCTGCTGTCCTCCAGGCTTAGTATCCAAATACGTGCAATAGTAGAAACCTGCTGGGTTTGGCTTACTCACTTCAGCCATTCTGAAGAAGACGTAAGTGCCGTTATTTGTGTAGTAAGAGGCTTTAACGTCAATTCTCTCTGGAGGTGGAGTAGGAAAAGCCGGGTCTGAGCCTAATTGAACCCAGTTCGAAGGGTATTGCAAATTTGTCTTCACAGTTGTAGTAACTGTAACCGAGTTTGAAGTGCCCGAGAGCGAATCTACCAATGCGATTGTTGTAGCGTCTACGGTACCGCTGGTTGCGTCTGGGGGAATTGTTACTTTTGCAATTAGCGTAGCTACCTCACCAGCGTTCAACGTTATAGTAGATCCCTGAGGGGGTATTAGTTGCGTGTCACCGCTGCCAATTTGGTCCGTGTCCCGCCAGACCTCCACGTAATAACCTCTATTCGACGAAGCAGTAAGTGTGCAGCTGGCACTCGATTTTCCTTTGTTCTCGATGTAAAGGTTGTATTCGATGGTCGACCCAGCAGCGCCGGAGAACAATTGATTTGACTCAAAGTTGAAAGTATTTTGACTCACTGCTATTGTCACGAAGTTCCTGAGGTGTGCAGATTGTTTCGTCATTGGCGGCCGTGAGAATTCGAATATTGGGATTAACGAGAGAATGATTATGATTAAAAATGAGAGCAACTTTGTGGAAAGACTCATGTTGCTTTCACTTCGATAATTTCTTCTAACTCGTCAGGAATTACTTCCTTGAGAGCACCGACGATGCGAATTCGTTCTTTAGAGTGAATTTCGAGAGGGCCCTCAGCATTCTCTAGATATATTGTGCTCGCAGAGGCAATCCCGCCTCCCTCTGGCCCCACGCCAACTTTCACCCCACTCTTAATGAAAACGAGCCCCTCGCAGTCGATGCAGTTGAATACAATGACATCTTCGAACAGGATGAGTTCTTTTTGGCAAACGATTGATTTTTCAAATCGATTACGTGCCCCTATGACTGCGCGTCCTCTTACGTGGAGTCCGCCTTTGAATGTCACATCCTCTTGGGAAATGAGGTTACCTTCCACAATCATGTTGAAGGGAACAATTTCTCCCTTGGCGATTCTTAAATCACCCCGCACTCGAATAGTTTCATTTGCATCGAAGCTTTGAGATAGCTCGCCTGAATCAGCTTGTATTGATATCTGCCCTGATTCTGCAGAGTTGTCAAGAGTGAGCGCTCTGCTCATGCTTGGCCCTTGTCTTTTCAATCTCTTCTTTATTGTTCTATCGAGGTCAATGAATAGTGGACCGGGATCTTTGGGCTTCTTCCACTCCCAGACTCCCCAGAAGAAGCATAGAGCGATCATCCCGACGAACAGGCTGAGAATTCCTAGGAACCCAAGGGTATCCATCGGGTTAGCTCCTCGCCTCCTTCTTCTTTTTGATTTCAGCCTTTTTCATTTGGCTGTTTTCATCAAGTTCTGCTGCCACTGCTGCGTAATAGTGCAACCCCTTTCCGGATCGTTCTGTCTTGTGCCATTTGTGATCGTGGTTGTTTGAGCCGTTCGAGGTCTTCTCGTACTGGTTTTGTTTGTCTGCTTCCATCAGAAAATTTTCATAGATGCGTGTTTTGGCATGAATTGGATGCAGCTTCAAGAATATCGCCTTGAAGAATGCCCTGCTGCAAACCCAGACGTTCCCCAACAAGTCTAGGAACATCAGTGGCAGAAGCCAGATGCTGCGTTTCCTCTGATCGAGATAAAGGCTTCCGCCAACCTCGGAAAAGACAGCAAGGTTACCGATGCAATTGTATGCGAAGACAAAGATTATTGCGGGAAACAGTGAACCCCACCATGGTCCTCCATCCAAATAGGTGAATATGCCTATCAGCCACCCGATGAATATGAGGAGTGGCGTAGCATAGACTCCTAGCAGGAGAATACCGTCAACTTTTTGCCAGAATGTCAGGACATTCGACTTCAAGGTTTTAAAGAAGTAATCGAACAAGCATTGATCGTGCCCGATTGCCCACCTTGTAAGCTGTTTTTCCCTCATTTCCCATGAGCTGACTGCTTCCTCGTAGCATTCAGCGGCGTTTACATAGGCAATTTTCCAGCCATTCAAATAGAGCTTGTAGGTAAGGTCAGTGTCCTCTGCGAGTTTAGTTTCGTCGAATCCCCCTACAGTCTTCAGTACACTTCTTCTGAAACCTCCGACGGTGCCCCCGAACTGTGGAATGAGATTCAAATTGTACCGCGCCTGCTGGCCGATTTGGTAGCCCCCTGCTCTCTCGATATCCATGATTCTGGAGACAAAAGATTGTGGACTGTTGACTGGAACAACTCGACCCATAACACCCCCGACTTCTATATCGGCGAAGGGAGCAACGAGTCTTTCCACGCAGTCCCTCGGTGGCAAGTAGTCGGCGTCGAAAATCAAAACTATCTCGTTTGAAGCCACCTTGAGTCCAATGTTTAACGCTTCTGATTTGCCGTTTCCGCCGTTTCCAACTCGATGTACCGCTTTGATGAAGGGGAAATTCTCGGCGTATTCATCAACGATTGACTGAGTTGCATCCGTTGAGCCATCGTTGATGGCGATCACCTCGTATTGGTAGGAATCTTTTGGGTAATCCATCTCGACCAAGCGGTCAAGGATTCCGGTCGCCACTTTTTCTTCCATGAGCATCGGGATAAGAATTGAAACGCTTGGCTTGAAGGTACCAGCTAAATCTTGTTGGCACCTCTTTTGCTCCTCGAACAGTCTGTTGCCGAAAAATCTGAAGTGGCGCACGATGTAGAAGCACATGATCACTATTATGAAAAGTAGGACCATGTTCGCTACTTGTCCAATAAGCGAGGCGATGTCTTCAAACGTTTGTATTCATCACCCCCCCAATTTCGAACTTAGCTAGATGAGATAGTGCAAGTGAGTAGAATGCGACTATGTAGACGAAATCGATGAAAGCCCCGACCAAATAATGAAATAGTAGAAAAACTGAACCGCCAAAATAATATAGAGTTGCTGTTACGACGGATATGCGTAGGATGTTCATGACGACAGAGAACCCTATTGTTACAAAAAGCCAGAAAACTTTGACCCAGAGGGGGCCTCTGATTGTGAACAGAAAAGGAGCGAAGATCAGAGTGGTTAAGCTGAGGCTGATTACTCCTGAGCATGACCAGTCGATAGTGACCCAGTGCAGAGTATACGGGGGATATGGAGAGATCAGCGTTTGCCATAAGAGTGTAAGGATAGTGACTATTGAAACAACCAGAGCTAAAGTCTTAACGGGCGAGGGTATTCTTCGAAAAATGTTCAAGATGAGTATAAGGCATGCAAGAACGATTACTACGATAATTACCGCCGAAAATGGGATGGACTGCGAGTTTAGGGGCATCTCGAAAGTTGGGCCGTTCGCAGGGCTACCCCAAATCAACAGTTTGTGAGGCACACCCGCAAAGGAAAGGAGGTCGCTCGCCATGTTGGCTTGCCAGACCCAGAAACTGAACCCTTGAAAGGCAAGAATTAGTGTAAAGAAGAGGGAAATCGCTAGTCCAACGATGAAGTGTGTCCTTTGGATTTTCAGATATCTTGAGTATCGTTCAGGCATGTGATAAGTTAATCCTTTAGTTCAGATTCTCCATTCATAGTTTCGGACTGTCGAAAATAGCTAAGTAGTTTATGAATTCTAAATTCTGATTTATCTCTCAAAAATGGATGCGGGACTAGAGATGTTATTTCGACCCTTGATGAAATTCATTGACAGGAATTTGATGGCTTCTAATTCATATTGGAGAAACGAAAGGCTTACGGAAACTTGGGGTAAGACCTTAGTTTCCAAAGATGGCTACTCGATTATGGCATTCAAGAACGGATTTTCCAGACTTCTCCTCGGCAAGCTGAAGTCATCCAACGAACTTAATGAATTAACTGGATGTGCATCGAAAATAACCGCTCCTAATCAAAATGAAACAGATGCGTCGCCTACTGACACTGACAACTCAGCGTCATTCATTAGGAATTGTATACCATTTGGAGATTTCCTTAACACTTTCGCCTGATTTGTAGTAATCGGATAACAAACACTTCAATGACACGGGGCATTCTATACATGCATCAGGTATTTTTTCACCCCTTCCTCGGTGACCTAGATATCCAAAAACGTGCTTGCACCCAAGTGATGATTCAGGAAGCTTCTCTCTTTCTACAGTCGCGATCTCTTGGGACGGGGCAAGCTCAATCGGTTCTTGCTGCGACGGCTGAACCTGTTCAAGGCTAACGACCTTCTCGCTCAATTCTATTTTTTCCTTAGTCGACGCTGCGCACCGTTCTTCCAGTGCAGGCTGGTCGCTTATAACTTGAATATCCAGTGTCCCCAACTCTTGGAATCCCTCCGGCTCAACTATTTTGCTTCTTCTTCGAGTCAACACCTTCCGAACTTTTGAAGCGGATTCCTTTTCTACAAGTTCTCCTGTGCTGGAATTATCGACCAGAGTTTGACAAGTAGGACACACGTAATACTTGATTATCTTGGGTCTGGAAAACACGCTCTTACAATTTGGGTTAGAACATGAATATTTCTGCACTTTATGATTCACCTTATCAGCCTGAGGCACGCAACGGCACCATTACTCACCTAAAATGCTTCGGAAGGTATTTAGAATTTGCTTAGTTGGAGTTAGTATAGCTACTCAGCCTCAGTTTCAAGATTACGAGAACATAACGAGAATAAATAATGAAGAAAAAAACGGCTGCGAATCCAAACAATCCGCTGAAGTAAAGCCGGAAGATTGCCTGTCTTATCTAGCTACGACGAACGACATCATTCAACTCGATAACGCTCGGCTGAGCTTGGAGACCCTGAGAGCTTCTACTCCGTTGAGCCTTCGGAATCTTTGGTGCCGTTCCCATTTCCATGCGGAAATGTAGGTATCGCATATACTTCGGTGACACCGCTAAGACCCTTCAACTTTTTCTGCACGAACTCCATTGCCTCAGGACTCCCACCAGCATCGATCCAGACGCCTACGTCCCATTGGCCGAAAATATTCATGCTGTAACGTAAGTCTACTCCATCAACAGGTTTCTCATCCATCTTCCGTATAGCTGTCATTGTGTCCATTAGTTTGGTAGGGTTCAATTTCAGCAAGACCAAATATTCTGGCATACCATTCTTTCCTCCATTTTTTTATTGTTATAATGGAGTCGTGTTAATTAAATCTTACGATTTACGAATATGAACTAATTTCAAACAGCATGGAATTCAAATAATCGTCCACTGCAACGGTTAATCAAATCACGAGGGTTCGCATGCTTGGCAAACAAACTAAACCGTCCCATGGTTAACAACGCAGAACTTAAATCATTCAGAATGCGAATCTTGGGTACATGAAACCCCAACAAGTGAGATGCTGGAAAACCGAGAATCCTATGTACATTAGATACCATGATGAGGAGTGGGGCTTACCCGTCCACGATGACAAAAAACTATTCGAGCTCTTGGTGCTAGAGGGCTTTCAAGCTGGGTTGACCTGGGAGCTAATCCTCAAGCGAAGAGAAGCCTTTAGAAAAGCCTTAGCCGACTTCAACCCCATAACCATTGCAAAATTCTCGACAGCGGAGGCAGAAAACATCCTCAAAAACCCCGACGTCATCCGCAACAGAGCGAAAATCCAAGCAACCATCAACAATGCCAAACGATTCATCCAAATTCAAAACGAGTTCGGATCCTTCGATAGGTTCATCTGGCAATTCGTAGATGGAAAACCAATAGACCACGCCTTCAAGTCCATGTCGGAAATGCCACCGCAAACAGACGAATCACGCGCCATGAGCAAAGAACTCAAGAAACGAGGATTCAAATTCGTCGGTCCTACTATCTGCTACGCCTTCATGCAAGCAGTTGG